>NZ_DBMEXE010000001.1:0-26290 GCF_056804935.1 Holdemanella sp.
GTTATTAGAATGTAGTAATTTATTTGGAATATACATTAAACCTCGTTTAAACACATCCCAAAAACTCAATGATCGAAGCATTCGATCTGCAGGTACATATTCTCTTATAGCACGAAGTGTTTTTTTGTTGTCTTTTGTAGAGAAAGCAAAGTATGTTTTCTCATTTATGAAAATCACAAATCGAGAAATACTTTTGTTAAATAAGACACTCGCTTCTACTCGATCAATTGTATCCCATGGAATTTGAATACAATCTTCAACATTTCTTTCATTGTAGAATTCAAATGCTTTATTTCCAACCATGACATTTCCATTGGAACTCAATCCTGCAAAAGATGTTGCCTTGATTGTTAAATCAACTTTTGAATTTAATGATTGCGCCATATGTACCTCCTTAAGCTATTACATAATTCCGATTACACGACCAATAATACCAACTACGAATAATGCGATAATAATTGTGATTGGAGAAACTTTCTTCTTCAATAATTTACAGCATAATAAAGTTAATAATAAAGCTGCAAGACCAGGAATTAATGAATCTAAGTTTTGTTGTAAAGTTGTAACTTTGATTTGATTTAAACCAGTAGCTCCTAATGAAGAATATTGTTCTAATGCACTCTTAATTCCGTCAGCATTTCCTTTAATTTGTGACCAATCAATGTATGCACCTTCAGATTGAGTAACACTTGATACAACTGGAGTAAATGAAATACTTACCCAACGTTGTACCAAGGAACCAATGATAAACATACCTAAAATACTTGCACCTTGAGTAATTTTTCCAAGAAGTCCACCTGACATGTCTTTAGCAATTTTAGTACCTACATTGTAACCAAATTCTTGTGTATACCACATGAATGCTAAACGAATTACGTTCCATAATACGAAGAATAAGATAGGTCCTAAAATGTTTCCACTTAATGCTAAAGAAGCTCCTAAAGCACCTAAAATTGGACGCATTGTAAACCAGAATACTGGGTCACCAACACCAGCTAAAGGACCCATCATACCTACTTTAACACCTTGGATTGCAGTATCATCTACATTTTCACCATTTGCTTTTTCTTCTTCCAAAGCAAGTGTAACACCCATTACTGGACTTGATACATAAGGGTGAGTGTTATAGAACTCCATGTGACGTTTTAAAGCAGCAATTTGATCTTCCTTGTTAGAATATAATTTTTTGATTGCAGGAATAATTGAATAGCACCATCCACCATTTTGCATACGTTCATAGTTCCAAGAACCCTGAAGGAATTGATGACGCCACCAAACTTTTTTACGATCTTGTTTAGTTAATGTAATTTTTTCAGCCATTTTCATTTACCTCCTTCAAAATCCTAGTAATCATTCAAGATGTCACCTAATGGATCACCAGAACCAGTATTTGATCCTCCACCATTATTTTTAGCAGCATCTTTCAAACCTAAATAAACGATTGCGATAACAACACCAATAACACCTAAAGCAATTAGTGTGAATTCACTTACACAAGCAAATACGAAACCTAAAGCGAAGAATGGCCAAGTTTCCTTTGTAGCCATCATGTTGATAACCATTGCATAACCAACGGCAGCAACCATTCCTCCACCAACTGTCATACCACCAGATAACCAAGCTGGCATTGCATTTAATACGCCAGTTACAACTGAACTAGGTACGAAACATAATGCAGCAGCAGGAATCGCAATACGAACACCTTGTAAACAAATACCTACAATTTGCCAACGTTCAATTGCTCCAAAATCACCTTTTTCAGCAGCAGCATCCATGAAGTGAACAATTGGAATTGCAATTGTACGGCAAATCATAGTTAGGAATAAACCAGCTACTGATAATGGAATAGCTACGGCAATTGCTGTAGAAATAGCAGTTGTAGTATCTGTTGTTCCACCATTTAAACCTAAAACCATAATAATTGCAGAAGCAACTGAAGCTAGTGCAGCATCGGGTGCAACCGCTGCACCAATGTTTGCCCAACCTAAAGCCATCAACTGCAAAGAACCACCTAACATAACACCTTCTTTTAAGTGACCAGTAACCAAACCAATTAATGTACATGCTACTAATGGTTGGTGGAATTCAAATTGGTCAAGAATTCCTTCCATACCGGCTAAGAAGGCAACAATTATAACTAAAATAATGCTAATCGCTGACATAATAATCTCCCTCTAAATTTACTTTAATTCTGTTTTTGCTTTTTTAAGAATTTCATCGAAGTTTTCAGGTGAATCTGTTGGCACCTTACGAACATCAATCTTAATTCCCATTGCTAATAATTCATCAAATGTTTTTACATCATCACTTCCC
Source organism: Holdemanella sp. (assembly GCF_056804935.1). Lineage (NCBI taxonomy): Bacteria > Bacillati > Bacillota > Erysipelotrichia > Erysipelotrichales > Erysipelotrichaceae > Holdemanella > Holdemanella sp. Next base: position 2,314 of record NZ_DBMEXE010000001.1, read on the forward strand.
ATAGAAACGGCCTTTGTACAAACTACCTTTCCTTGAGAGTGTGCCATGGAACCTAAGTTCAATTCTTTAATATCCACTCCACCTTTGATAGCTCTTAATGCATCTTGTGGTGTTTCAAACAACAACATTGCTTTTGTGGCTCCAAAACGAGGATCTTTCGCGACCTGGATCATCTTATCGATTGGAACGACATTTGCTTTTACTCCTGGAGGAGCTGCCTGTTCGATCATGCTCTTTCTTAAATCGTCATGAGCTACATTGTCACTAACAACAATGATACGGTTTGGTCCAACTGTCTTTGTCCAAGCTGTTGCTACCTGACCGTGAAGTAAACGTGTATCAATACGTGCTAAGCCATATTTGATATGTCCATCTCCAAGGACTGTTCCTTCTGGAATAGCTCCTTGAGGGGCTGCACTTACTTCCGCTTTCTTTTCTTCTTTTGGTTCTAATTCTTTTGGATTGATCTGTACACCCTCTTGTGCAGTTTGCATTACGTGTGCTGCAATTTCGTGTGCCTTCTCCATTGAGAATCTAGAAGCATACGTTTCAATCAACATAGGCAAATTCAATCCTGTGACAATTGCCCATTTGTCTTCGTGACCATCTAACAAGGCACTTGCCTGATTGAATGGAGTTCCTCCCCATAGGTCAACTAAGAACAATACTTCTTCTTGATTTTCAAAAGAAGCGATCGCATCTTCCATCTTCTTTCGAATGTCTTCAGGTCCTTCACTAGGCATCAAAGTACAAGGCTTTACATTGGCTTGTTCACCAAAAATCATAGCTCCTGACTGGAAGATACCATTCGCAAATTCACCATGACTTGCAAGAATAATTCCTACCATATATTTTCATCCTTTCTTAGAAATTCAATACGCAAAAAAAGACAGACATATACATTTAAACTGAAGATATACAATAAACCAATAAAGATTATATCTTCAATCAAAATAGTAAATGCCTGCCTAACCAGTTACACGCTATTGAATATTCACTTTTTACATCTGAAAATGTACCACTTTCTGAAAGCGTTGTCAACATTTTTCACGAAATAATCGTACTCGATAAAATTCTTTCCAAGTGTAAAGCCAAATACCCCAACTCCGAATCTGGCAAATCTTTATGTAAAACACGGCTCAATTGTTCACATAAAACACGAGCCTGTTCATAAGCAAATGGAAACTTTTCTTTTGTGAACTCTGTAATATCCATCTGCAATTCCTCATCATTATTCAGTCTCAACAACAAAAACTTAATATGATTCATTAAACGAATATATGACAATGAATTCACATCAATACGAATATTTAAATCAGCCTGTAATTTCTTGAAGAATTCACGAATCACACGCATAACTTCCATAGACTGCCCTACTTTATTTACCGATATAGCCGAGTGAATATGTAAGGTGATAAACGCAATTTCATCTGCATTTATTTCCTCATGCGTATATTTTTCAATAACCTCCTTTGCCTTTAATGCCACCGAATATTCATCCGGAAACATAAGTTGAATATCCATATTAAATGGATTGGATGGGAAATCCTTCTCTTTAATTCTTTTTATCGCAAAATAAATATGATCCGCTAAAGATAATAAAATATCGTGTTCTACTTTACCAAATTTCTCTTTTGTTAAAGTAATAATTTCAGATGAAATTTCAATATACATTGGATCAATGTAATCAAAAATATTATTCGACTTCTGTTTCGCCTGATATGACTTTTGCATCTTATACTGCTTTGCATTGCGAGGAACATCCACTTGTTCCCCTTGCTTTTTACCAAAGCCAATTCCTTTAGACATCACAATTATTTCTTCATTTTCTTTTAAAACCAAGATTGTATTATGATTCAAAACCTTTAAAATTTCATACATATCCATTATCCCTTTACCCTTAACATCATATCATGACATTGCATTTTTCCATATTTTTTTTCTATTTCTGCACCATCTTTTATTTTCGTAAATACAACTATAATATTCTCATCTAACGCATTGTCTTTGATATACTTTAAATCTGCATTCCACAAAACGTCTCCAGCATTAACTTTCTGGTTTGGTTTTACCAACAATTCAAAACCCTTGCCATTTAATTTCGCCGAATCCGTGCCAAAATGAATTAAGATCTGTGTATTATCATCAATTGTAATACCAATCGCATGCTTTGTTGGATAAATCATTGAAATAACTCCATCACACGGCGCCACAACAACACCATCACACGGACGAATCATAATACCATCGCCCATTAATTTATGCGCAAACATAGAATCCGTTGCATCTTCTATCGGCATTACTTCCCCATTTACTAAACATTCAAGTTCCAACTGTGTTTTTGTTTCTAAAACAACTTCTTTATCCTCAAAATCATAACTTTCCGGCACATTCAACATATACTCATCCAGTTTTGTCTTTATATTCGAAGCCTGAGGGCCATAAATAATTTGAATTGCATTTGGCTGACACATAATAGCTGCAGCTCCCGATTTTTTTAACAACCCTTCATTGATTAAAGTATCATCTTTGATTGTCGCTCTTAATCTTGTGATGCAACAATCTAAATCCGTAAAGTTACTTCGTCCACCTAAGCCTTGAACAATCATCTGACTTCTAGGATCAATCAATGATTTATCAAAACTAAAATCATACTTTTTCTTATCAAACACCTTAATGCTTTCGTCTCTTCCAGGCGTTTTTAAATCGTACTTTACAATCAAAAACTTAAACACCCCATAATACACAAAGAAATATACTAAGCCAAGCAAAACTACAATCATCCAATTTGTCTTCGCATTTCCCTGCAAAATCCCAAACAATGTAAAATCAAGCAAACCAGCTGAAAAAGTAAATCCAATCGCAACCTGTAAAGCTTGTGCAACCACAAAACATGTGGCGGCTAATAACACATGAACAACATATAATAATGGCGCCACAAACAAGAAAGAGAATTCAATCGGCTCTGTAATTCCTGTTAATGCACTTGTTAAAGCAGCCGAAAGTAATAAACTCGCCGTCTTTTTCTTTGCTTCTGGATTTGCACATTGATACATAGCTAAAGCCGCACCAGGCAAGCCAAAAATCATAAAAATAAATTCTCCAGAGAAAAATTTAGTTGCATCCACACTAAAATGAGTCACACTTGGATCGGATAATTGCGCAAAGAAAATATTCTGCGCACCGGATATAATTGAACCATTTACCATTTGTACACCGCCTAATGCACTCTGATAAAATGGCATGTACCAAACATGATGCAAGCCAAAAGGAACTAAACTACGCTTAATAATTCCATAAATAAATGTACCAAAATAGCCAGAGTCAGATATAAATTGTCCCAAATTATAAACACCCTGCTGTAATGGTGGCCAAATAAAATACATAAGCACCCCTATAAATACATATGTAATAGCACAAATGATTGGAACAAATCGTTCTCCTTCATAAAAAGAAATCACATTTGGTAATTGAATCTGGTAAAAATGATTATGCAAATAACTAACACCAAGTCCAACGACAATTCCTCCAAGCACACCCATTTCAATTGATAACATTCCACATACCGAAGTAATAGATCCATCTAGAATATAATTTGAAACTACACCATTAACAATACTTCCATCTAAACAAAGTAACGTATTGATTGTGGCATGCATCACAAAAAAGGCAATAATAGCTGCAAGAGCAGCGACTTCTTTTCTTCGCTTAGACATTCCTAAAGCTATAGAAACCGCAAAAATCAAGGGTAGATTATCAAATAAAACTTTGCCTACTTGTTTCAATAAAATTAAAACACTATATAAAAAGGTTCCTTGCCCTAATACCGATTCTAAATGCAATGCAGCTATCGTTGTTTCATTGGTTAAAGAACTTCCTACACCCAAAAAAATACCAGCTACAGGAAGCACTGCGATAGGTAACATAAAGGATTTTCCCATCCTTTGTAAAAAACTAAACACATGATGTTGTTTCATTGATTAATACCTCTACTGTATTTATGATGATAAATGACATTTGTCAAAAAGTCCATAAGAAAAGGCCATGAAGTAAATGTTATTCAAAGACAAAATCTGAATATACAAGAAAAGCAGGATTAATTTCCTGCTTTTGATATTTTCATGACCCAATAGCCTTTATCACGAGCCATTTTTTCTACTTCATAGCCTTTTTCTTGTAAATAATGAATCGCACTTTGTGCACCATGCTGCTTGCGCATTACAATCCAGAAATGACCATCTTCCTTTAAATGTTCTAAACACTGATCAAACAATGAATAAATCATTGCCTTTCCCGTACGAATCGGTGGGTTCAAAAGAATACAGGCATACTGGCCTTCATTCACACCTGACTGACATAATATCTTTGCCTTACGACGATATTTTTTCATGTTTGCATCTGCGAGCTGACAAGCTCTTTGATTTACATCAATCATTGTCATTGCGGTATGCTTCCAATACTCCATTAAAATCAAGGCAATAGGACCAATTCCACAACCTAGATCCAATGTGCTTTCTGGTTCAGATTCATTGTCGAGTACCGTTTCTAAAAGAATACGCGTACCTTCATCCAATTTATCTTTACTGAAAACTCCAGCATTCGAATTTAACTTATATGTAAAATCACGAAAATGTATCGTAATTTCTTCTGGTGCATCTTTTACAATATCATTTGTGAAATAGTGTGCCATACTACTTTGTAGCAGCTTCTACAATCGCATCTGCATCAATTTTGTATTTTGCGAATAATTCAGCTGGTTTTCCACTTTCACCAAATACATCCTGAACACCGACACGAACAAGTTTACATGCTGTTCCTGCTTCAGCTAAAACTTCTGCCACAGCACTTCCTAAACCACCAATAATAGAGTGTTCTTCACAAGTCACGATAGTATCGTGAGTTTTTGCTAGTTCAATGATCAATTCTTTATCAATTGGTTTAATTGTATGGATATTTACTACAGTTGGAGCTGTTTCCATTTTCTTAGCAGCCTCTAATGCTTCTTGAACCATTAATCCAGTCGCAACTAAAGCTACTTTTTCACCTTTTTGAAGGACAACACCTTTTCCTAGTTCAAATTTATAGTCATCGCCATTTACGCTTTCAACACCACTACGACCTAAACGAACGTAGCAAGGCCCATCAATTTCAGCTACAGCCTTACATGCTTGTTTAGCTTCATTATAGTCACATGGAACGATAACTTTCATGCCTGGAATACCACGCATTAAACTAACATCTTCAATACATTGGTGACTTGCACCGTCTTCTCCAACACTAATTCCTGCATGAGATGCACAGATTTTAACGTTTAATTGTGGATATCCGATACTGTTACGAATTTGTTCGAATCCACGTCCAGTCGCAAACATTGCGAAAGTAGATGCATACGCAATCTTTCCACTAGCCGCAAGACCTGCCGCAACACTCATCATATTTCCTTCGGCAATTCCCATGTCAAAGTGACGAGAAGGGTCTACTTTTTTAGCTTCTCCACTCTTTGTACTACCCGCTAAGTCAGCATCTAATACAACGACATTTTTATTTTCAACCATTAATTCTTTTAAAGCATCACCATAAGCGACACGTGTAGCTACTTTTGCCATTATTCTGCCTCCAATTCTTTCATTGCAGCATGGTATTGTTCTTCATTTGGTGCTACTCCATGCCATCCTTGTTGATCTTCCATAAATGAAACACCTTTTCCTTTAATTGTCTTCGCAACAATTACAGTTGGCATTCCCTTTGTTTCACGAGCTTCTTTTAATGCTGCACGCAATTGATCATAATCATGACCATCTACATTGATTACGTGGCAATTGAAAGCTTCGAATTTTTTATCCAAAGGATACACACTCATAACTTCATCTACGTGACCATCAATTTGAAGGTTATTGTTGTCAACAATAATACATAAATTATCTAATTTATAGTGAGCCGCTGACATTGTAGCTTCCCATACTTGTCCTTCTTGGCATTCACCATCTCCAAGTACAGTATAGATACGATGATCGTTTTTATCTAACTTATTGGCTAATGCCATACCTACAGCACAAGAAATACCTTGTCCTAAAGATCCTGTAGACATATCTACACCTTCTACATAATTCATGTTAGGGTGTCCTTGTAAACGTGAATTAATAGCTCTGAAAGTTGTCAATTCTTCTTCAGGAAGGAATCCCTTTTCAGCAAGTACTGCATATAAAGCTGGACTTGCATGTCCCTTACTTAATACAAAACGATCACGATCCAATGTATTTAAGTTTTCCTCATTAATATCCATTTCTTCAAAGTATAACTCTGTTAAAATGTCAGTTGCACCTAAACTTCCACCCGGGTGTCCACTTTGGGCACTATACACTTCTTTCACTATATTTCTACGAATATTTTTTGCGTGCAATGCAAGTTCCTTGTTTTCCATAATATTTACGCTATCTCCTTTTTGCGCATACATTATAACAAACTTTTTGTCACAATACACCCCCTACAAAAAGTCAATTATTTCACAAACGCTTATATTGCCACACATAAGCTGCATCATTGATCAATTCTATGTCATTTTGACTAATCCCAATCAATTCCAACGCTTCAAATATGTCTATCCCTTTTTCAAATAGTTTCTCAAAACAATCCATCCTCGCATTTGTCTTTTCTTGTTGGATTACTTTCTCTAACACTTCTTGAACTCGATCCGATTGAGCACAATAAAACATACCATCCATCTTTAAGGCGAGTTTTTCATCCACATCCAAAAATAAAGCTCTTAAAGTTTTAATGTCGCAACCCCGATTCAATAAAAGTAAATAAAAGCTACGAATCTCCAAGTTGTACACTCGCTTACGAAACAGTTCAAATTCTACATCTAATTTTTCCATTTTTTTGTTCTCCTTTTTTCTACAATCTCTTATACGTAAAAAAAAGAAGTTTCACCAAAAAAAGTGAGAAATCAATCTCACTTTTCAACTTCATAAATCATGGCACCAAAACTAGGAACATTTACTTCGATCATATATGGCTGGTTATGTCTTGTAAGACGCATTGCCTGCACCTCTTGAGGTGCATGACCTTTTAAGTTTCCGTTGTATTTATCCCACTCTGTATTCAAAATTTCTTTATATTTACCTTTGCAAGGAACACCAAACTGTTGGTGATCATATGGATTTGTTGAGAAATTCATAACAATAACGAAATCTTTCTTTGAACCTCTACGAATAAATGAGAACGTATTTTGTCCTACATTATCTGCGTCAATCCAACAGAAACGACTTGGATCATAATCTTGATCAAAGAATGCATCATTTTCTGTGTAAATCTTACCTAAATCTTCGCATAAATGTTCGAACGCATCATGCATTGGATAATCCAACAAGAACCAGTCACAGCTCTTTTGTTCATCCCATTCACGCAATTGACCAATTTCATTACCCATGAAATTCAATTTCTTGCCAGGATGCGTAAACATATATACATATAATGCTCTTGCCTGGGCAAACTTATCTTCATAGCTTCCCCACATTTTATCTACAATGGTTGCCTTACCATGCACAACTTCATCATGACTAAATGGTAAGATAAATCTTTCTGAATAGAAATAAGCCATCGAGAAAGTAACGTCATGGTGATGCCACTTACGATAGATTGGATCTCTTTTTAAATAGGATAATGTATCATTCATCCAACCTAGATCCCACTTATAGTCAAATCCTAAGCCACCCGCATAACTTGGCTTTGTGACATTAGGAAAATCGCTTGAATCTTCTGCAATCAACATGATTTTTCCTTGATGCGCCTCATTCAACAAGTGATTCATACGTTTCATGAAATCACATGCACCTTCATTCACACCATTATTCTTGTTTCCATGCCAGAAAATCGCATTACTAATCGCATCCATTCTTAAACCATCTACATGATAAACATCTATCCAGAAATTGGCTGCAGACATCAAGAATGAACGAACTTCCTCTTTCCATAAATCAAAGTTAGCCGTTCCCCATTCACTATTCGCATCTTCTGGTTTTGAATATTCATATAATGGTGTTCCATCAAACATTCCTAAGGCATAGTTATCCTTCACAAAATGTACAGGTACAAAATCCATGATAACACCAATTCCAGCTTCGTGAAGTGCATTCACAAAGTGCATTAATTCATGATTTGTTCCATAACGAGAAGTACTTGAAAAATAACCCGTACATTGATAACCCCAAGAACCATCAAACGGGTATTCACATAGCGGCATGACTTCAACATGTGTAAAGTGATGTTTCTTACAGTGTTCAATCAATTCCTTTTCTATTTCATGATACTGTACAAACTCTTCGTTTTCATCATCTTTTCTCCATGAACCAACATGCATTTCATAAATATTCACAGGAGAATCAAAGCCCTTATTCCTTTGATCCAACCATTTTTTGTCAGTCCATCCATCGTAGCTTAAATCTGATACAATACTTGCCGTGTTTGGTCTTAATTCACTATAAAAAGCATATGGATCCATTTTGTCTACCAATTCACCATTTGCCTGCCACACACGATATTTATACGAATCCTCATCCTTTGCACCTTCTACAAAACATTCCCAAATCCCACGTTTATCTTTTTTCATTTTACTCGCTTGATCATCCCAGTCATTAAATGTACCAATAACTGAAATATTCTTTGCGTTTGGAGCATACACTCTGAAACGAACCCCATTAGCTTCTAGGTGTGCACCAAAAATATTATAAGCATGTATGTCACGCCCTTCAAAAAAGGCTTTTGTCTTTCTTTGATCCATAACGATATAACCTCCGTATATATATTTTATACCGGAACGCAAGAAACTTAAAGTGTATTTTTCACATTTTGAAAACGCTTACCAACCATTAAAAAAGATGCAACTAACGCTGCACCTCCATGAATTGACGTAATATATTCTCTAAATCTTCCAATGTATTCATTTGTGACATCTCATTTTTAAAGATCCTTGAACTAGGAAGTCCCTTTAAATACCAGCTAGCCAAACCTCGCATTTCACGAATAGCTACTTTTTCACCTTTTGTATCCGCTAATCCTTTGGCATGATCCATACAAATTTCAATACGATCTTCCATTGAAAATTCATGTTTCTGTCCTGTAATTGAATCCACACATTCTTGAATCAAGAATGGATTACCTACAATTCCACGACCTAGCATAACCGCATCACAACCTGTTTCATTCATCATACGGTGAAAATCTTCTACACTACGGACATCACCATTCCCGATAACAGGAATAGATACCCCTTCTTTTACTTGCTTAATATAAGACCAGTCTGCTTTTCCTTCATACATCTGATTACGCGTACGACCATGCACTGCAACAGCACTAACGCCCACACTCTCCATAGCCTTCGCCATTTCAACGCAATTAATATGATATGTATCAAAACCTAAACGCATCTTTACTGTTACTGGCTTATTTACATTTTGTACAATATTCGATACAAGTTCTTTGGCATAATCAATATCCTTCATTAAAAAGCTTCCTGCCTGGGCTTTGATAACCTTGTTTACGGGACACCCCATATTAAAGTCAATAATGTCACAATCTGTTTGCGTATCCAAATATTTAGCTGCATACACAACCGTATCAATATCATGACCAAACAACTGGAAAGATACAGGATGTTCATTTTCATCGATGGCACACATTTGTTTCGTCTTCAATGAATTATAGTATAAAGCTTTATCACTTACCATTTCATTACAAACTAAACCAGCTCCAAAGCGTTTCGCAATTCTACGAAATGCGATATTACTAATACCTGCCATTGGTGCAATCACAACCGGATTTTCGATTTCTACATTTCCAATCTTAATCATGCATCTTACTCGCAATCGCTCTTAATTCTTCTTCTGTGAAATGATATGTTTCATTACAGAAATTACATGTGATTTCACAACCATGCTCTTTATCAGCCATCTCTAAAACATCTGATTTTTTTATAGTTCCCAAAGCTCTAGCCATACGTACCTTTGAACAAGGACAATCATAAGCCACTGGTTGTGTCGTTAAAATCTTCGCATCTTCAAACATGTCATTTGCCAAATCTTCTAAACTTGAATCATCATATTCTTGAATTAAAGTACTCATTGGTTTCAACCCTTCAAGTACGTGTTCACAAATAGAAATATCTGTTTCTGTCGCATCTGGAAGCATTTGTAGAATCATAGCACCTGCACTGGCAACACGACCATCTGTTCCTATTAAAACTCCACATGATACAGCTGTTGGTGTTTGTTCAGACAAAGTGAAGTAATAAGCAAAATCATCCCCAATTTCACCACTCTGCAACTCAACCGAACCAGAAAAGTTTTCTTCCATACTTAAATCTTTAGTAACTGTTAAAGTTCCATCTGTACCGACAACAGCTCCTACATTTAATTTTCCTGGGCGAATCAAAACATCCTCTACATGTGGATTTGAAACAAACCCACGAACATTTCCATTCGCATATGCATCTACCACAATAGAACCAATTGGACCGTGTCCATTGATTGTGATTGACAACATTTCTTCTTCTGATTTCAACATAGCACCCATCATACTTGCCACAGATAAAGTTCTTCCTAAAGCTGCACAAGCACATGGATGTAAATCAAAACGATCCTGCGCTTCCTGTACTAAGTCAGTTGTGCGCACAATATATAAACGAACATGCTCATTTAAAACAAGAGCTTTTAATAGTTGATCTTTCATAATTATCCTCCACGATAAAATTCACTAGCAACATTCTACTGAATTCTTGTATCCATTTCAAGCCAAACTAAAAGCCATCAATCGATGGCTTTTATGTGTAATTAATCTTTTTTCTTAGTTAATTCATTGAACGCATCATCCAGATCCTTTTGATCAACACCAGCTGGAGTCTCCGGAATCTCTGGAACTTGAACTACTTCTTGTTCTACTTTTTCCTCTTCTTCATTTGTTTCAACATTAGGATCTGTTAATTGTCCATAATTCATTAAGTTTGTGATTTCTTCATTTGTTAATGTTTCATGTTCATACAAATTGTTCGCGATCAAATCCAACAAATCTTTGTTTTCAGTTAAGATCTTACGACAATTTTCATGACACTCATCTACAATCGCACGAACTTCTTTATCAATTTCAGCCGCTACACCTGCAGAATAATCACTACCCTTTGTATAATCTCTTCCTAAGAAGACATTTCCTTGAGGATCCGCATATTGGATAGGACCTAAACTAGACATACCATATACACGAACCATATTTTTGGCAATTTCTGTTAATTTTTCAATATCATTTACAGCACCCGCACTGATTTCACCAAATTGGATCTCTTCAGCTGTACGACCACCAAGTAAACCAGTGATCTGCGCAATAAATTCAGATTTTCTATGGAAGTATTTCTCTTCACGAGGTGTCATCAAGTTATATCCACCCGCATCTCCACGAGGAATAATTGTAACTTTCTGAACCATATCTGCATCTTCAAGTTTTAAACCAATAACGGCATGTCCCGCTTCATGGTAGGCCACAAGAATTTTATCTTTTTCTGTATATTTTTTACTCTTTTTCGCAGGTCCCATCATAACACGGTCAATAGCTTCATCTAAATCCGTCATTGTAACCTTAGATTCATTTTTACGAACCGCTAAAATAGCACCTTCATTCAATACGTTAGCTAAATCTGCACCAGAGAATCCAGGCGTACGTTTTGCCAAATTTGCAAGTGAAACATCACTCGCCAATTTCTTGTTACGAGCATGTACCTGTAAAATAGCTTCACGGCCCTTAATATCTGGCAAGCTAACAGTAACACGACGATCGAAACGACCACTACGAAGTAAAGCAGGGTCCAATACGTCTGGACGGTTTGTAGCCGCAATCACAACGATTCCAGCATTATCTGTCATACCATCCATTTCAACCAATAATTGGTTCAATGTTTGTTCACGCTCATCGTTTCCGCCACCCATACCAGCTCCACGCTGACGTCCAACGGCATCGATTTCATCAATAAAAATGATACATGGCGCACTCTTTTGTGCCGTCTTAAACATGTCACGGACACGACTCGCACCTGTTCCGACAAACATTTCAACGAAGTCAGAACCTGAAATCGAGAAGAATGGAACATTGGCTTCTCCAGCTACGGCTTTTGCCAATAAAGTTTTACCAGTTCCTGGAGGACCAACCATCAAGATTCCCTTAGGAATATGTGCTCCCATATCTGTAAATTTCTTTGGTGAACGTAAGTAATCGATAATTTCTTTTACTTCTTCTTTTTCTTCTTCACAACCCGCAACATCTTTAAAACGAACTTTTACATTCGATTCAACACGAGCTTTTGATTTTGCGAATTCAAAGGCTTTATTATTGCCTCCACCGCCCATTTTAGAAAACATGAAGTAGAAGAATACCGCAATAATCAAGAATGGAATGATTTGAGAAAGAATAGAAATCCATACACTTCCTTGGTTTGGATCTTCTACTGTTAGCTTTCCACCATTACGTTGCAAATCCTTTTCCAACTTCTCAATATTCTTTTCTGTTCTTGGAACAATAACCTTGTATCCAATTGTCTTTGAGTTCTGCTCATAAGTACCTTCCAACTGAATAACAGTGGAACTAATTGTCATAGAACTCTTCTTAAAGTCAACTTCATCTACAATTTTCTCAAATTGTGTATAATTCATTTGTACAGTACTGCCCTGTGAACTATAAAAAACTAATGATAATACAATTGATAAAATGAAGATGGTTGGTAAATAATTTAACCACTTCTTCATAATCTTCCTCCTACTGATAAATTTCAGGTTTTAAAACACCAACAAATGGTAAATTACGATATTTCTGGTTGTAATCCAATCCGTATCCAACCACAAATTCATTTGGCACCTCAAAACCAACGTAATCCGCTTCAATTTCACAAACACGACGGCTTGGTTTATCTAACAATGTTACACAACGAACATCTAGACAACCTTTATTCTTAAACATTTTCTTTACTTCAACTAAAGTTCTACCTGTATCAATAATATCTTCTACAACTAAAATAGAACGATTCTTACAAGATAGATCCATATCCTTTAAAATACGAACATCTCCAATAGATTCTGTTCCATCGTATGAACTAACGGACATAAAATCAATTTCACATGGAAATTCAAAACGCTTGATCAATTCAGCCATAAAAGGAACACTTCCCTTTAACAATCCAACTACGATTGGAGTTTCTCCAGATTCTTTATAATCTTCTTCTATTTGATGTGCTAGTTCTACACAACGATTTTCGATTTCTTCTTCACTTAATAAAATTTTTTCAATATCTTGAGCTATCATATGGTGTTTTTCTCCTTAAGTTACTTAAACATTGTAACATAAACATTTAATCTAGACCATTCATTTTAAAATAGAACTGTTGATTTTGTGAATAATGTTCTACATCACATCCAAGGCCTGGAACAAAAATAACTTTTCCTGCATTATTTTCCACAACTAGCCAATATTTTCGGTATATCTTGCAGATTTTTCGATCCACAAAGAAACGATGCACATTCTTATTTCCAAAACGCATCGAAATTACGTCATTCACTTTAACATGACGCACCACCAAAGGAAAGTCAGATGCCTCCACACTAAAAGACTCAATTGTTTGCCCCTGATTCATAATAGAGAATTCTTTATAATCTTTATACTCCAATTCATTCAATGTATAATACACATTCTGTGGTTTTGGCATAAAATACAACTTTTCATTATGCCTTTCCAATAAATGATCCTCTATTTCAATCAGCACATTTCCCTTTAATTGAACACACAACTCTTCCATGTATTTCCTAGAGAAATGATGACTCAAAGCCTGAAATAAGAAAATATCTAAACAGAGCCAGGCATCTTCTTGATTCAATAAAGAATCTACATCCCCATTCCAATTCTTTAAAAAATCTTCTATGCCTGCTCTTTTTATTTGCCAAAAATCATTCTCATTTTGAATCTTTAAAATCCATTCTTCCTTTTCATTACGATCCATCTTCTCAATTTGCGTATGACGAATCACATTACGCGTATAGTGATTGGTTAAATTCGATTCATCAATTCCAAAAGAAACGCCATTATCATTACAGTATTGTTGTAATTCACTCTTTGTGAAATTCAGTAAAGGCCGAATGATTTGATATCCATGCCTTACACTCTTTTCTTTTAATCCATACCAGTCACAAATCATATTTCGATTTTTCTGAAACAAATACGTCTCAATCACATCATCCATCTGATGTGCTACATATAATAATTTTGTATCAAATTCATCTGCCACTTCTTCAAAAAAAGCATAACGAACATCTCTTGCCCATGCCTGAAAATTTCCTTTCTCATACACCGGATATAAAACACGAACAGGAATATCATATTTTTTACAATATTCCTTCACTATTTTCTCATCCCTATCTGCCGTATCGCGATGTTTATAATTCACATGTGCAACGACAATGTCCTTGCCTTGTTTATTCAATTGATCTAATAAAGCCATGCTGTCAGGTCCACCTGAACAGGCTACTACACATTTTGACATGCTCCTATTATAGCATCATTTGCATAACACATTTTTTTATTTTATCAAACAAATGAGAATTCGGATCAATATGTGCCTTCACATCAATCACACGCGCCGAATTGATCCATTTCGCATCATTTAAGAATAATACACTCGCCTTATTTAAGCCCTCAATTTCTGGTAAACGCATCAAATGACGCTTTCCCATATGAGATACAGGATCATACGCCCTATGATACGCACTACTATTCCCACTCATAGGTACTACAAATATTTTCCCATTCTTCATTGCCAACACTAACCCAAAATGCTGATAGCCAACCTCACTTAGATAGGCCAATCCAAAATCTGTAAAGCATATGTCGCCAACTTTCACATACACCTTAGCTTCTAAACTCGAATACATTTGTTTCCTCTGACAAAAATTCAGTTTAGAAAGCATATAATCATAAACCTCACTTTCATTTAAACCCTCTAACAGTTGTTCTTCAGCAATTCTAGCCTGCGACGTTATTTTTTGTGTGTACTCCGTCGACTTCTTGTTTTTGTACTTTTGCCATTCATTCGGTTCCATAACCCCATTCTAACAAACCAATGTGAAAACAATATTAAAAGTAGGCATTTTAGCCTACTTTTTTGAATATTTTTCGCGATTTTCTTTGAATACGATGCCATAAACCAATTAAAGGATGAAATTTCTCACTAATCATTGCCGATTTCTCAATAAAAATCTCTACCGCCAACAATATAATGACCATAACTAAAAAGCCGATATTTCGATTAATCATATACGCAAAAGCACTCAATCCAAAAAGCGCTGTTAAACCACACATGATAATTACAGTATTACGATGTCCAAATTGGCGCATCAACAAGTGATGAATATGACTCTTGTCCGCCTCCATAAATTTCATACCCTTTAAAGTACGTCTCAAAATAGCGGATAACGTATCAATAATTGGCAGCATCAACAATAAGATAGGCAATGCCAACGTCAAAATCGTACTCGATTTAAATCCAAGCAATGAAATTGCCGAAATCATGAACCCCAAAAACAACGATCCACAATCTCCCATAAAGATACTAGCTGGATGCGCATTATAAACTAAGAAACCCAATGTTCCAAAAGCTAAGATAAAGGCAATGCTTAATAAATCTGAACGTCTTTCGATGATGGCGATAGAACCAATGACCACAAGCACAATAACACTCATACCTCCGGCAAGACCATCTAGACCGTCAATCAGGTTTACCGCATTTGTGATACCGGCCACCCAAATTATCGTAAAGATAAACGAAATAATACCTGTATCAATTTGAATGCCCAAAGGCAAACGAATAATATCTACTGAAATTCCAAAATAAATCAACACCAAAGCCGCAAAAACTTCCAACGTTAGTTTAACCAGTGGCTTAATATCGATTAAATCATCAATTAAACCTGTAAAAAACATAATACTGCTTCCAATAACCAATCCTTTGATCTGACGATCCGCCTTCACAAAGATAGCCATCGTTATAATGAATGCCAAATAAATCGCTACACCACCAATACGCGAAATCTTTCCATGATGGACCGTACGCTTATTTTCTTTGGCATAGGCCCCACAATAAATAGAATATTGCTTCACCAACGGTGTTAGAATCACTGAAATCAAGAATGGTAATAAAATCATTTTATAATCAATCACGCTGACTTTACCCCCTTTAATGCATCTATCATATCGTATTGTCCTCGTTTTGTACAAAGAACTGGACAAGATATGTTCTTAGAAATGAATTGTGACGGCCCAAAACAATCCGCCAATCCTCCACTCAATTCAATTCCATGCATCAAAAAATGTTCTTGTAAAGAAGCAGGAAGACCATCAAAACAATGTTTTACCCATAATGAAATCTGTGCTGAAACCATCTCGAAGGCCGGCCACAATAGACTTGACTCAATTTGAATCTGATGAAGAATCTGTCTTGAATCAAAGGCATAACACAACAATAAATTGTTTTTTTGTTGCCAAAAAGCCAGACTTGCCATTTCCTTCAAATGAGCCGCATCCATTTTTGTGATAAAACAACCCGTCTTGTTGTAAACAATCCTTTGTATCTGCTCATCAATCTGTGCTCCCGCATAATAAATTGTCTTTGACACAAGCACCTTACCATAAGCACACACATGAATTTCCGTATAAGAATGTCCACTATGCACTAAAAAGCAAGAACCTTCTTCTTGTAAAGCATTTAAGTTTGAAATAAATTCAACCTTACGTACGCCACAATCTAAAAACATTTGCTGCCAAAGTTCTCGTTGTCTTTGCGACAACTCCGTAGGAACACTCACAAGCACACTCGGTCTTAATAAGCCATCAAAGGCATGTAGTTCGTTTAACCCCTTCTGAACCAAAGGTTCAATTGAATGAAGAATTTGACCATGTGATATAGGATATTGAATTTGTATCGTATCCAGATCCTTATATAAATAGGCAAGCGCCTGATCCGATACACCCAATGTTTCTTTTCCTTTTTTTGCGATTATTGTTTTTAAAACAATTTGTTTCTGTGTAGAAAAATCATAAAACCGTGCAAGATACGCCCCCATATCCAGGGCAATCCACTTATCAAGCAAAGCCATTATAGATTGTTAATTGTAAAATCGCCTGACTTGAAATGTACGCAAGACAAAGCGATAAAATAAACATTAAAATCTGCACTTTCTTAGGATTTTTTACACTACACACCTTTTCAAACTGAATACTTGAAATCGCATAAAAGCTTAAGCCAAAACACGCAAAGAATACTAAATAAGAAATTACAGAAGCTGCCATATTAGCCTCCTACATGAACAATTTGAACAAAATTATACTTTTCCTTCAATTGCTCACATGCACTTAAAATCACTTCTTCATCCACACTGAATCCCAACATACTTGAACCAGACCCAGACATCAATATACGTACTAAACCTGCATCTTCCATATCCATTTTCACTTGTTCTAATTCAGGCTCAATCTCAAAGGCGATTGGCTCCAATGAATTTGCCATAGTCTGATATAAAAGATCCATGTTCTCTTCTCGAATACTCGACTCTACTAAATCTACATCCGGATGAAAAGGACGCGACTCTTTCCATTTAGAAAATGCATTCGCAGTAGAAATTCCAAAATCCGGTTTTACAACTACAATATCAAATTGCCAATCACTCTCAATTGGCGTGATTTTTTCTCCAATACCCTTTACTCGAGCCCACTTATCATGAATACAGAAAGGAACATCCGCCCCCACTTGTTTTGTGATTTCATAAAGATTTTCTTCCGCTTCCTCAATACCTTCCATCTTTAAAACCGCCTTACATACAGCAGCTGCATCCGCACTTCCGCCACCAAGACCTGCCTGAGCCGGAATATGCTTCTTGATAGATACTTTGAAACAAGAATCTAAGTGATAGGTATCCTTTAAAACTTGAATCATCTTTGAAACCGTATTGTTCTCTGGTAATTTCATACCTTCACATTCAACTACATCAAAATCATTTTTTTCTATCTCAATCTCATCATAAATTGAAATAGGTACCATAATCATGTCTAAAGAATGATACCCATTATCCATTCTTTCCACGACATCTAATGCTAGATTAATTTTTGCCCTTGCCTGTACTTTCATAGGTCACCTCATATAATCGAATAAAATCTTCTAACGTACACTGTTGCGCACGCGTACTAGGATCAATATTTACTTTTTCTAACAATTCTTTTGCCAGAGTCTTATCTTTCACAAAATTCTGAAAGTTATTATAAATAGTTTTTCTTCTTTGTGTAAAACAAGCTTTTACCAAATCGAAGAAATAATTCTCATCTTCTAAATGATACTTGTGATGGAAAGAAAACTGAATGACCATCGAATCTACATTGGGACTTGGCCAAAATACTCTTCTTGATACGTCCATGACTTTTTTCACATCACAACGATATTGCGTAATTACGCTCAACGCATTGTATTCCTTATCATTTTCGTGTGCCAAGAAACGTTCTCCCACTTCTTTTTGCATCATAACCGTAATTCTTTCAATCTCTTCATTTGCCTCAAACAATTTAAATAAGATCGGCGTCGTGATGTAGTAAGGAAGATTCGACGCGAAAACTACCTTTTGACCAGGCTTTCTAAATTCACGAATCTTTTCATCAATATCCACCTTTAAGATGTCTTCTAATACTATCTGTAAATGATCAAAACCAATCTCATTCTCTAATACAACCGGCAATCTTTCATCAATCTCAAAAGCTACAACCTGATTACTTTTTTCACATAAAAACTGTGTTAAAGCCCCAATTCCAGGACCAATCTCAAAAACCAATTCATCTCTTGATTGAATTGCTGCATTGGCAATCTTTTCAACAACACCCGGTTCAATAATAAAATTCTGTCCAAAGCTTTTCTTTGTGAAAACCTTATACTTTTCTTGAATCTCTTTTGTCTTTTTTACTGTCGCAATCGCCTGTTTCATGAAAGACTCCTTTCTTCTATCTCTTCTTTTGTCACATTCATCTGATTTAAACGCTTAAAACATGTTTTCGCATTGCAAGGACCAATATGAAAATCTTCACACACTTGAAAGCGCAAATCTTTGTTTCCGACTAAGCCTAAATCAATAAAGTCTTGCCAACTCAATACTTCTTCTTTATTCTCAAACGTTACATAATGACATAGGGCATCCCATAAATCTTCTTTACTTGCATGCTCTACACCCACTTTTTTAGGTGTTTTCGCTTTTTCCTTATTAATAAACGCATGTTTACATCCTGGCACACTACTGCCAATCAATCTACGTATATGTTCTCCTGGCGTATCTGGATCTGTAAAAATAATTACACCTCTTGTCTTTTGAGCCTGTCTAACACGCTCAATCGTTTTCTCGTTGACCTGGTCTCCACCCGTTTCAATCGTGTCACAATCAAAAAAAGACTGCAACGTGTTTGTATCATTTTTTCCTTCAACGACAATAATTTCTTTAATATGCTGCTTCATCTGTCTCCACCACATGTTTTGATGTAAAACCAGCACCATGTACCTGATGCACATCATTCACAATAATAAACGCTTTTGGATCAATCTCTAAAACACTTGACTCTAATAATGGATATTGTTTCTGCTTAATAACACACATCAACACGGGCTTAGGCGCTTGTGTATAGCCACCACTTCCATCTAGAATCGTTACACCACGATCCACTGTCTCTAATAAAATACGACGAATCTGTTTCCACTCTGTCGATATAATCATAACATTTTTTGCGGATTGCATGCCTAGCATTACAGTTTTATCGATTGCGACACCACAAACAAACACAGACATAATACCAATCAATGCTGGTGTTAAACCATGTGTAACCACACCCAATAAAACTGTTAAGCCATCCACGATCATTACACTGGTTCCTTCAGGAATCTTCAAGTATTTATGTAAAATCAAAGCTAAGATATCCATACCACCCGTACTTGAATTAACTCTAAACACTAAACCTAAACCAATCCCCACAAGAACTCCGGCATAGATTGTAGCCACATAAGCTGGCATCACAAATGTATCTTTAGGAAACATTGTGGCAACCTGTGATAAACCTGTTACGAAAACCGGATATACAATTGTAGAAATCACAGATTTCATCGCAAACTGCTTTCCTAATAAAAGAGCTCCCAATATAAATAATCCAATTGTTAAACCATCAATCATTAAAACTGTATCAATCGGAAGAACTGGATGTAATGCGACAGCCACACCAGCTACACCACCTGTTAATATATTATTAGGAAGTATAAAAAAGGAAACTGAACATGCAACTACAAAGTTTCCAAGTATAATCATTATTAAATCATGTATTTTATTCTTGCTCATATGCATACCTCTTCTAGCCTACATGATTATATCATTTTTTTTATGTTTCGTTTTCAAAAATATCGCTTGCAAACAATTCACTTTATCCGTATAATAGTCCGGGTTATATAAGTTCATGATATGGTTGAACGTTCATACCTACTACCGAAAACAGTAGACTATAGCCTTCAAACAGGAGGAAAATAAAATGCAATACGATATCATTATTATTGGTGCTGGGCCTGGAGGAATTTTCTCAGCCTACGAATTATTAAAGAGTAAACCTGAATTAAAAATTGGTGTTTTTGAAGCAGGAGCACCATTAAACAAAAGAAAATGTCCAATTGACGGAAAGAACATCAAATCATGTATCCACTGTAAATCATGTGCCATCATGAACGGTTTTGGTGGAGCTGGTGCCTTCAGTGATGGAAAATACAATATCACAAATGAATTTGGTGGAAACCTATACGAATATGTAGGTGAACAAGAAGCTATCGATTTAATGGAATATGTGGATGAAATCAACTGCAAGATGGGCGGAGAAAAAACTCGTCTATATGCAAACTCAGATGCTGCTATCGCCAAAAAATGTCTTCAAAATGATCTTCACTTATTAAAAGCGAAAGTTCGTCACTTAGGAACTGACATTAACTATGTAGTACTTGAAAACTTATACAATGAATTAAAAGACAAAGCCGAATTCCATTTCTTTAAACACATTGATATGGTAAACAAAATCGAAGATGGATATGAAGTCGTTTGTGGGGATGAAACATATACATCTACACAATGTATTATTTCTACAGGCCGTTCAGGAAGTAAATGGATGGAATCTGTATGCTCAAACTTAGGCATTGAAACAAAGAGTGATCGTGTAGACATCGGTGTTCGTGTTGAACTAAATGCCGATACATTCTCAGAATTAACAGACTCATTGTATGAATCTAAAATCGTATATCGTTCAAAGAAATATCAAGACCGCGTTCGTACATTCTGTATGAACCCTAGAGGTGTTGTCGTAAACGAAAACACAAACGGAATCATCACTGTAAATGGTCACAGCTATGAAGATCCAGCTCGTTTCACAAACAACACAAACTTTGCCTTATTAGTATCAAATCATTTCACAGAACCCTTCTCACAAAGTAACCAATATGGTGAAAGTATTGCCCGCCTATCAAACATGTTAGGTGGTGGTGTTATCGTTCAACGCTTTGGTGATCTGATTCGTGGACAACGTTCAACTCCAAGTCGTATTGCACAAGGATTCGTAACTCCTACATTGAAGGCTACACCAGGAGACTTATCCCTAGTTATCCCTAAACGTCAATTAGATGACATTATTGAAATGATCTATGCGCTTGATAAAGTATGTCCATCAACAGCTAGTGATGACACATTACTATATGGTGTTGAAGTTAAATTCTACAATATGCAAGTAAAAGTAGATAAAAACTTAGAAACAAAACACAAAGGACTATTCGTTATCGGAGACTGTTCAGGTGTAACACACTCATTAAGTCATGCCAGTGCATCTGGTGTATATGTCGCAAGACACATTACAGAAAATCTATAATACAACACAAAGTGGATCAAATGATCCACTTTTTTTCATTAACTGCACAGTTAATAACTCTCGAGTTAATAATAATGATGGTATAATAATCTAGGTGATAATTTTATGATACAAATTCCAGACAACAGTACAATATTAGCTCCGGCTACCCTACATCTATCTTTATACAAAGAAATTTTAAAACAAAAAAAAGATTGCCTTGGCATACAAGTTTTAACCTTGTCTAGCTGGCTATCTTCTTTTTATCATGGACAAAATAAATCTGACATTGAAATTCTTTATTTGTACAAAGATGCTTTAAAGAATGTCTCTCTTTCCAATGCCTTCTATTCCAGTAAAGAAGACTATGACTTTTTAAATGCCTGTCTAGACTTTATAAAAATGGCAAAAACCTATCAGATTCATGATTTTCCTTGTTCAACGCAAAAAGAAAAAGATTTACATGAAATTTTAAATCTTCTGTATCCAATTCAACTCAAAGAAGACCAAACGCAAGATGTCCTTTCAAGTTTACCAGATTTAGAAAACATCTATATCCTAAAAAAAGAATACTCTCAATTAGACAGTTACTGGATTCAAGTGTTGATTGATCATGGCGCAAAATGGCTCGGCGATAAGCAACTGTTGACAACACACTACTACAGTGTTGCCAACGCACGCAAACAAATGGAAGTCATCGCAAATCTTATTATTGAAAATGACTATTCAGCCGATGATATTTTCATTGCCCTAAACAACCCAAGTGACATCAATGTTTTAACCCAGATTCTTACAGCACATAAGATCCCATTCACAACTATACAAGAAGTTCATACTACATCTATATATAACGAGTGGATCCATTATTTAACATGGGCTAAAGATATGGATTTAAAAAGTTTTTTAAACGTAGTTCAAGCCTTATATCCAAATGACAATTATCTCTTGCAGTATTACACATTGTTCCCTGAACAATTTTTAAAATTTGAACCTTTCTTAACTACACTTCCATACAAAGATAATGCAATCATTGATTCCTACCAATTCGCATCCTACCAAAAATTAGAACAAGACACTTTAGAATGGGTACGCGATCATGCCTTCTTATTTGATGCATACGATTTTATCAAGATGGCCAAACACATTCAAAATCTACATGAACAAGTCACAAAAGAAGATTTGAATGCCTTCAACGATGTCATGTCACTTATCCAAGATGTGCATACACACATTCATAATGCGAATGATTTAAACATCTTGATTCACCAAATCCAAAATCTTTCTGCCAATCAGAAAGCCAATTCCATTGAAGGGGTATTCATTGGATCTAGACAGGACATCACAAATTTAAGGCCCATCGTCTTTTTAACTGGCACAAATGCCAGTGCATTTCCTGCTTTAAAGTTACATACTGGAATCTTTGATGAGGCCTATGTGCAAAACACGGATTTACCAAATCTTGAAACACGCATTCAAAACCAGCAGGCACAAATCTTTGACTGTTTGTCTTTGTGTGAAATTCTTTACGTATTCTATCCACAGAGTGATTATCAAGGAAAAAATTATGAACCTAGCTCCGACATAGAAAATTGGCTCCAACAAAAGGCTGAGTTTATCACTACGCCCGATTCTTTTAATTGGACTACCCCAACTATCGATTTAAATGAAACAACAGCTAAATCCATATTCTTTAAGGATAATCATTTTAAAGGATCTATTTCAAGACTCGAATCTTATGCACGATGTCCTTTTTCTCATGCACTAAAATACGGCTTATATTTAAAAGAAAAAGAAGACATCACAGACATTCGAATTCGTGGAAGCATATTACATCATGTTCTAGAAGTGATTTCTAAAGATAGACAAGAATATACTTCTTTATCCAAAGAAGAAATTCATCACTACGTTGAAAATGAATTTTCCTTCGCAAAAGAAGTGCTTTTACAACAAATTCCATGGTTTGATTCTCAAATTGAAGAAATCACAGAAAAACTTATGTTGATTTTTG
>NZ_DBMEXE010000002.1:0-24849 GCF_056804935.1 Holdemanella sp.
AGTGGGGAGCCGTATGCGGGAAAACTGCACGTACGGTTCTTAGAGGAGTTTATCTCCAACTGTTTAAAAGATTATAGAAGGAGGTAAATTTACTTATGGACAACACAGTTTTGTATGATCTTTCTTATGGTATGTATGCCGTGGGTGTAAAAGACGGCATGCGCGAATGCGGATGTATTGTGAATACTGTATTTCAGGTTTCTACGATAGGACCGCTAATTGCCTTGAGTATGAACAAGGATAATTATACTTGTTCATTGATTGAAAAAAATAAGTGTTTTTCTTTATCAATCTTGCCTGAAACAATAGATTCACAAGTAATTACGGATTTAGGTTTTCAAACAGGAAAAGATAAAGATAAGTGGGCGAAGTTGAATCATCATTTGTTTAGAGAATTGCCTGTTGTAGATGATGCGTTAGGATACATGATGTGTGAAGTACAAAGTCAGATGGATGCAGGAACACACTTTGTATTCTTGGCAAAAGTCGTTGATGCCAAGAAAGGTGATTCTGGTAAACCAATGACCTATGCATATTATCATAATGTATTAAAACAAAGCGCACCGGCAAAAGCACCTACATACAGAAAAGAAGAAAAGTGGGTATGCAGTGTTTGTGGATATGTATATGATGGTGATGATTTTGAAAGTGAACCAGATGATTATGTATGTCCAGTTTGTGGAGCTAAAAAAGACATGTTTAAATTGCAGTAAAAAAGGTGGACCTATTAACGGTTCACCTTTGGCTTTAATTGAATACATGTTTTCATTACTAAATATAAAATAACGACTTGGAATGGTAATGAAATTAAGTTTTTGATTAATTTAGGACTCGCAATAACTAAGAATGGAGTCCCCCACAACATAGATGTAAATAGTGTGTTTAGAAATAAACTGACAACGACATCATATGTTATTCGACATAAGATGACGCGAACCCAAGTGATTCTTTCGCAGTTATAGAAGTAAGCTGAAAAAATACATGCGCTTGCCATAGTTGAAATCATAAAGATTGGATAATATGCACCCACAGGTTTGACCATGTAATTGACTAAATCTAGTAATGGTGCAAGCACTAAGTTTGGAACGGGTCCATAAAGTAAGCAGCTGGCAGCTGTCGCAATGGAAGCAAAGCCTAGTTTTAACTGGTTTGTGATTTGGATGGATCCAAATAAGTTAAGAATAACATTTAGGGCAAAAAATAATGCCACACCTACGATAACACGCACGTTTTTTAATGAGCGTGCATTTTCTTTTAACATTACAAAGTATTGATTCATATATAAAAAGACCTCCTTTTTCCATATTGCGATACAAAAAAAGAAAGTCTTTAATTTTTTCGATCACAACAGCGGGATGCAAAATATGTACTGCAAGAATAACTTTTCGTTCCTTAACCAACTCCCCGTGTTAAAGACACTTAACGCACATATTTTTACTCTGTATGTAGTTGAATTATATGTATTAAAAAGAGATCTGTCAACAGATCTCTTTAATTGTTATTCGATTGTAGCTTTGTCTAACGCTTTAACGAAGTCATACAATGCAGCTGTATCTAAGTTTTTGATCTTTTTGTTGTATAGATCATAGTAACTTAAACCATTGATTGCTACATATGGACATAAAGCAGAAACTTTTTCGTAAACTTCTTTATAAGCAGCAGCACTTGCAGCTTGATCAGTTGTGTGTAATGCAGTATCTAATAATGCATCTAAATCAGGATCTGATAAACGAGCTGTATTATCTGTTTGACCAGTTTGGCATAATAAGTTGATACCAGTGTCATCACCTGAACCAAATTGCCATCCCATGTAAGATACTTCCCAATCGTTAACTGTATCATCACCTTGAACAGTCGCAACCATTGTGTTGAATTCACTTAAGTTTGTTTTGAAATCAACGCCAAGTTCTTCGCCCCAAGCTTTTTCTAGCATTGGAAGCATTGTATCTAATTGATCTTTACCTTTTGTAGAAACCATACGAACAGTTAATTTTTGTCCATCTTTTTCACGTTTTCCATCACTACCTACAGTCCATCCAGCATCATCTAAGATTTGTTTAGCTTTTTCGATATCATAATCATAGTAAGTCATGTTGTCATCTTTTTCTTTACCGGTAACGATATCACCTAATTGTGATGAAATTGGGTTAGCCATTAATACTGGAACGAAACCAGGTTGAGTTTTCTTAACATCCTTACTTCCTTTAGAGAATGAGTAGTAGCTATCAACAAATGATTGACGGTCAATCGCATAAGTTAATGCTTGACGTACAGCAGGATCTGCAGTGGCTCCAGCTTCACAGTTGTAAATAAAGTATTGCATTGAGCTTGATGCGTAGTTGTTGTAAGTTAAGTTCTTATCTAAACTTGCAGTACCAACTTTATCAGCGTTATCAGCTTGTGGTAATAAATCAACTGTTCCTTTTTGAAGCTCTTGAAGTTCTGTTGAAGTATCACAAATCTTCATTACAACATTATCAATTTGGTATTCTCCATCTTTAGCTTTAAATTTATCATTCTTGACAAATGTGGCAGCTGAATCTTTTTGGAAGTTTTTCAATACATATGGTCCAGTACCAATTGGTTCACTAGCCTTGTCTTCAAACATCTTTGTATCACCTTTTTTGTATTTTTTGAATTGTGAATTAGAGATGATTGGGAATGTACCAACTTGGCTGATTGCATCGATTCTTGGTGTTGCCAAGTGGAAAGCAACTGTGTAATCATCAATTTTTTCAACACCACTTAGAGTTTCGGCATCTCCATCATGATATTCTTTATAACCTTCTAAGTAATCAACATATGTTGAGAAACGACCAGTATAGCTTGGATCAGCCATAGCTGTAAATGTCAATACAACATCATCTGCATCCAATTTAGATCCATCAGAAAATTTAACTCCCTTTTTCAATTTGAATGTTAATGTTGATCCATCCTCACTAATAGTTGGTTGTTCAGTAGCAAGTTCTGGTTGTAATTGATTATCACGATCATAGCTCAACATACTTTGATAAACCATTTCAATAACGTAATCATCATATACAGTTTGATAATATAATGGAGAGAAAATTCCATTGAAACCTGTGTTTAAGCCCACTGTCAACGTTTTACCATTTGCACCAGATGATCCACTAGCACAACCAGTCATCATTGCAGCTGCCATACATACGGCACCGGCCTTCTTTAAATAGTGACTTGTTTTCATAATTTGCACCTATCCCTTCTTGTGATGTCACTAGTGTAAAACTTTACAATGAAAAATGCAAGCAAAATTTACATTAATTTACATCTGTGTGTAAATTAATTACAATTTATACATAATGTATACATTATATGAACAATATGTTATTTATCATATACACATTTTATGAATAAACTATGAGAAAAAGTTCACATTGTTTTTGTGGTAAATAAAGCATTTTTGGACTATACTTTGATAGAAAAGAGGTAGTTAAAGTTATGATTATTGATGAATTAGAAAAAAAGGTCCAAGGAAAGGGAGTACGAATCGTATTTACCGAAGGTTGGGATCCACGTGTACAAAAGGCAGCTATTGATTTGAAAAATAATGATGTTGTTTGCCCAGTATTATTAGGAACTCCAGAAGAAATCGCTGGTTGTGCACAAAAGAATAGTTTAAATGTTGAAGGAATCGAACAAATCGATCCAAATAACTTTGAACATATGGATGAAATGGTTCGTAAAATGGTTGAATTACGTCGTGGTAAAATGGACGAAGAAAAAGTTCGTACAGCATTGAAGAGCACAAACTATTTTGGAACTATGTTAGTTCAAATGGGATATGCTGATGGATTATTAGGTGGTGCTACATATTCTACAGCGGATACTGTACGTCCTGCATTACAATTAGTAAAAGCAGCTCCAGGAAACAAATTAGTTTCTTCTTGTTTCATTTTAATTAAAGAAGAATCTCAATTGATTATGGGTGACTGCTCAATTAACATCAACCCTAACACAGATGATTTAGTAGAAATCACAATGCAAACAGCTAAGTCAGCTCGTCAATTTGGTGTAGAACCAAAAGTTGCATTATTATCATATTCAACAATGGGTAGTGCAAAAGGTGAATGTGTTGCTAAGATGACTGAAGCAAGTGATCGTTTGCGTCGTATTGCTGATTTCGATATTGATGGAGAAATGCAATTTGACTGTGCAGTAAGTGAAGAAGTTGCTCGTTTAAAAGCCCCTAATTCAAAAGTTGCTGGACATGCAAATACTTTTATCTTCCCTAACTTGTCAAGTGGAAATATTGGATACAAGATTGCTGCTCGTTTAGGTGGATATGAAGCAGTTGGACCAATCTTACAAGGATTGAACGCACCAATCAATGACTTATCTCGTGGATGTACTTCAGATGAAATCTACAAGATGGCTATTGTAACTGCTGCTCAAAAAGATATGGATATCTAATTTAAATAATTATATTTTTCGATAAAAGAATCTCAATTGAGGTTCTTTTTTTCGTGCTATGAAAAAAGAGATGATTTTTCATCTCTTAAACTACGATATTAAAAACATGTACTGCAATATTGAAATAAACTAGAATAGAGCAAGTATCCACAATTGTTGTGATTAATGGACTGGCCATAATAGCTGGATCTACACCAATCTTATTTGCAAATAATGGAAGAATACAACCAATTAATTTTGCAACAATAACAACAACCATTAATGAAAGGGCAACGACAATTGCGATATTAAAGTTTTGGTATTGAATGAAAATACGTAAACCATTAGCTGCAGCTAAAATAAATCCAACAACAAGTGAAATTCTAAATTCTTTAAACATGACTTTAAAAATTTCTTTAAAATGAATTTCTCCCAAAGCTAAACCACGAATAATCAAAGTTGAACTCTGTGATCCACAGTTTCCACCTGTATCCATCAACATGGGAATAAAAGATACTAGTAATGGTACGGCGCTGAAGGCATTTTCATATCGGGTGATAATACTTCCTGTGATTGTGGCAGAAAACATTAAGGCAAGTAACCATAAGATACGGTGTTTTGCTTGTTGCCAAACCGTAGTTTCAAAATATGTTTTTTCATTGGGTTCCATGGCAGCCATACGAGAAATATCTTCGTTGGTTTCATCAACCATAACATCCATGGCATCGTCAAATGTAACAATACCAACAAGGCATCCATCACTATCAAGTACGGGCATCGCAATCAAGTCATATTTTCTAAATAAGTGAGCAACCTGTTCCTGATCTGTATGAGTGTGTACAGAAATAATGTTCGTATTCATTAGATTTGTGATATTTTCATCATCATCACTCGTCATTAAGCTTTTAGCTGTCACAATACCCATCAATCTTTTATTTTCAGTGACATAACAAGTATAAATTGTCTCTTTATGGATACCAATATCCTTAATATGGTTCATGGCCTGTTTTACAGTCATTGTTTTTTTCAATGTGACATATTCAGTCGTCATGATGGAACCGGCACTGTCTTCAGGATATTTTAAAAGTTTGTTGATGGTTGAACGCTTATTTGAATCTAAGTTTTTCAAAATACGCGTTACTAAGTTTGCAGGTAGATCCTCTAACATATCTACTGTATCATCCATATAAAGATCATCCAATAGTTCTTTTAATTCAGTTTCTGAAAACATGTCTACCAGATATGTCTGCATCTTCGAACTCATGCATGAGAATACATTGGCAGCTTTTTCTTTAGAAATTAAACGGAATGCCAAAGCACATTCTTTCGCATCTAACTCTTCTAAAAAGGCAGCTGTATCCATATCGTTCATTTCGGAAAGTATATTTTGTGCAGTTTTGTATTTTTTGTCTTGTAGTAATTGAATGAATTCTTCTTTGTTCATCATAATTATGTACCTCTGCTTTCTTTAAATAATTCAAACTATTCCCATCCGGATCCGTACACATACAAGCCTCACCTCCTTATATAAAGAAAACGCCATTGCCTAAACAATGACGTCATTAACCTAAGTATCACCGTTCAAGCTTTAGTATCACAGGGCATATTAATTACATTAAGCCAAGCCTTTGCGACTTAGCCTGCTGACCAACGAGTCGTGTCTCCACAACTTTGCGGCAGTAATCTTAGGAAATCCAAATCCCTGCGGTAACCTCACCTACCGTATATCTTTATGTACGTGAAAAGAATAATATAAATTAGTAAGTGAGTCAACCTTAACAGTATAAAAACTATGTTAAATTTAAATAATATGAAAACTATCCTTATTTTTAAGAATTTCTGGTGTCTTTCTAAGAATGAAATCTAGAAATGTCTTGCCTGCATAAGATAAAGTATCGTAATTAT
The DNA here is from genome assembly GCF_056804935.1 of Holdemanella sp. NCBI lineage: Bacteria > Bacillati > Bacillota > Erysipelotrichia > Erysipelotrichales > Erysipelotrichaceae > Holdemanella > Holdemanella sp. The sequence goes on from NZ_DBMEXE010000002.1 coordinate 6,316, forward strand.
TATAGGCAATGCCAACATGACGAAATAGATTTTCTTGTATTGGAATCAAACACAAATCGTCATAATCACTTAAAGCATTTTGATAAAGTATGGAAATACCTAAGTTCTGACGAATCATAGCTAAAATAGTAAAGTCATCATATACTTTGTGTTTAATCTGTACATGTAATCCTAGATTTTGAAATGTTTTTATTGGTAAAGAATACTCTCCCTCATCCAATTGAATAAAAGGATATTTTGCAATTTGTTTCATACTTAATACTTCATAATTAGCTAACACATGACTTTGTGGCACCAACGCAAACATTTCATCATAATACAATTCTTGATATTGAACTCGTTGGATGGCATCAATACAAGTGAATCCTAAATCAAGACTTCCTTCTAATAATTGTTGTTCAATATTTGTATATTCACTTTGATACAGTTCAAATTGTATGTTTGGATACATTTCAATGAATTCTTCCATTAATGAAGGCAAAAGATGTCGAGATACACTTGTGAATGTACCAATTCTTAATGTGACTTGGTCCAACCCTTTCATTTCCTGCTTTTTAGTACGAAGATTATCAAGACTTGCCTGAACAGATTTTAAATAGGGAAGATATGCATGTCCATCTTTACTAAGAATGACACCACTTTTTTGTCGAATGAATAAAGTGGTTTCTAATTCTTCTTCTAAAGATTTTATTGTTTGAGAAACTGCACTTTGTGAATAGCCAAGATCTTTAGCAGCTTGACTGATTGTTTTTGTTTCTAATACTTTGAAAAAAATATCATATTTTGTTAGATTCATATCTATCACATTTCCTTATGGAAGTATTATAAATATTTGATTTACAAATAACAATACAGTCCTTATAATGCAAAAAAATGGGAGTGAGATTATGGAGTTTAAAAAAGGAATCAAAGATAGTATTCCAGTTGGACTAGGATACTTTGCAGTTTCCTTTTCACTTGGAATCATCGCAAAAAATGTAGGTTTATCACCGATACAAGGCTTTTTGACTAGCCTATTCATAAATGCATCGGCAGGAGAATATGCGGTCTTTTTAATGATTAGTACACATGGTACTTTTATTCAGATGGTTATCATGACTTTAGTCAGTAATGCTCGCTATTTCTTAATGAGCTTTGCGCTCAGTCAAAAAATCGAAGAAAAAACGAATCTGCTTCATAGGATGTGTATAGGTTTTGATTTAACAGATGAATTATTTGGTTTGGCAATCAATCACGAAGGGAAAGTGAATCATAAATATATATATGGTACATATTTGGTGGCACTTCCATGTTGGGCACTAGGAACTGCATTGGGAATAGTTGCTGGTAATAGTCTTCCTACAAAAATTGTAGCAAGTTTAAGTGTTGCGTTATACGGTATGTTTTTGGCTATTATTATTCCTCAGGCAAAAAAAGATCATGTGATTGGACTGCTCATTATTATAAGTTTCTTATTGAGTTACATTTGTAAGGATGTGCCAATCTCAGGTGGAACAAGAACCATTTTATTAACAATCATAATTTCAATGGCCGCGGCCATTATAAAACCTAGAAAGAAGGAAGAAAATGTCTAATCCAATGATGTATGTAGTTACAATGGCGGTTGTCACATATTTGATTCGTGTCTTGCCGTTAACGCTTTTTAATAAGCCAATTACAAATATATATGTTCAATCATTTTTGTACTACGTTCCCTATGTGACTTTGGCTGTGATGACCTTTCCTACTATATTATATGAAACGAATTCTCAGTTAGCAGGACTTGCAGCGCTAATAGTTGGAATTATTTTGGCATGGAAAGACAAGAGCTTATTTCAAGTATCCATTGCATGTTGTTTAGTCGTTTTAATAATGGAATATATAATATGAAAATAATGCCACAAAAGTGACATTATTTTTTTAGTATATCTATTGTATGTGAACTTGCACCAATGAGCTCTTGTCTTTCACAAGTGGCAAGATGATATTTTATGAACAGTTCAAATGTTTCATCATCCATCTTATTTAAAATTGGGCGCATATAATCACTAGGGCCATCAGCAGCAATAATTTGGATTCGTTCTAAACCAACATCTTCATTTAATTGATTAATTGTATCTAGACGAATGTAACTATATAAATCATCTATATTTGTTTGCGTTTGAAATGTTTCATCGAGTTTTTTTGCTGCTAATGATTCTTTGATGTGTCCATCTCGAAAACCGTGGACTAAGACGCTATATTCATTCATAACGTAAGCCACAAAAATAATTCCATCTTTTTTTGTAACGCGTTTAGCTTCGGATAATGCTTTTAATTTATCTTCATAACTAAATAAGTGGTACATAGGTCCAAATAGTAGGGTGATGTCAAAAGTGTTATCTTGATATCTTGATAAATCTAAAGCGGTTCCTTGATAGGCTTTCACATTGCTTTTTTTAGCTTTTAAAACACCAAGATTATATTTAACAAGTTCAATCGCATCGACTTGATATCCTTCATTACTTAAGGCAACACTATATCTGCCGGTTCCGGCTCCAATATCCAATATGCGATCTTCAGGCTTTAAATATTTATGGATATATTTCATGCTTGTTGTATATTCAACTTGGCCATGTCTTGATAAGAGTCTTTTATCTTCACAAAATTTACCGTAATAATTTTCTAATTTACTCATGTGTTTTTTCCTCAACTTCTTTAATATAATAAGGTATATGTTTGGATTTTTGCAACGTTTCATGTATGATTATTTGTGGATAAAAACATATGTTTTATGAATGTAGAAATAGATAATAAATAATTTGGAGGTCAACTATGGAAAAAGAATTTAAGGCGATATATGGACAGGCAATGTCGATTGTGACACATAAGCCTAGTCAATACGCAAAGAATATCACATTGCGTTATCCTATGAAATCGACATTCAAAGGGAATAAGATACGTATTTGTTTAGATAACTTTACAGGAAAAGAAGGCGTGGTCTTTGATTCAATCACAATTGGACGAGTTATTAGTGGACGTGATTTAGATCCAACATCCATTGTGGATATTACTTTTAATGGTTCAAAAGGACTTCATCTTGATGTGGGAGAACAATGTTATAGTGATCCATTGGATTTTAAAGTGCATGAACAAGAAACAATCGCAATTAGTTTCTATTTAAAAGAATTCACCCACTTACGTTGTGGCGTATATACACAAGGACCATTAAGTACGGGCTATTTTGGAGAAGGTGATTTCTCTCATGCAGGTATTATGGATCATGCTTCAAGCATGAAGACGCCATGGGTGTTTTTCTTAAGCGAAGTGGCTGTTTTGACAGAACCAGAATATAAAGTTATTACTTGTTATGGTGATTCTATTACTTCGCAGGATTGGCCTGATTATTTACAGAAGTTAATGTGGGAAAATAATAAAAAAGTGTCTGTAGTTCGAAAAGCCGTTAGTGGTACACGTATTTTAAGACAATATTCTTGTGTACAGTATGAAGCATATGGATTAAAAGGAGATTATCGATTTGGTCACGAGATGCATGTGGCTGGAAGTGATACTTTAATTATTCTGCAAGGAATAAATGATATTATTCATCCAGTCGGTGTTGAAAAGAATGAATTTAGACCATGGCAAGATCTTCCGTCAAGTCAGGAATTGATTGAGGGCTTAAGAAAATATGTAAAGCACGCGAAATCATTAGGGATGAAGGTCTATATTGGGACGTTGATTCCGATTGAAGGCTGGCGTACTTATGCATATTTTAGAGAGAACTTGCGTAATGAAGTCAATGAATGGATTCGTACAACGGATGAAATTGATGGCGTAATTGATTTTGATAAAGATATTTGCGATGGACATAAAATGCAAGATGCATTTGATAGTGGAGATCACTTACATCCAAGTGATGAGGGATATGCGCAAATGGCAAAAACCGCATACAATAAAATGTCCATGGAGTAATTCCATGGACGTTTGTCATATATGAAAGAAATAGGCAGAAAGAGATAAGTATAGTGAGTAAATGAGGTAACTGCTTATTTCTATATATAGAATAAGGAGAAGAGCTTAAAGTAATCTTAAAAAGAAGGTGAATAGAATGGTACAAATTGGAGTTTATGGCTTAGGTGGTATTAGCCGTCGCGTAATACAAGGTGTTTTGTTTTCACGTAATGCGAATCTATATGCAGTGTGTTCTTCTAGTATAGAAAAAGCGGATGCTTTTAAAGAGGAGTATGGGGCAAAAAAAGCTTACGATAACTATGAGAAGATGTTGCAGGATACAAATATAGATATGATATATATTTGTACACCGAATTATTTGCATGCCAAACATATTCAGCTGGCATTGGCAAACCATAAACATGTAGTTTGCGAAAAACCAATGTGTGTATCTAGTGAAGAATTACATGCATGCTTTGATTATGCACACCAACAAAACTGTTTTTTAATGGAAGCCCATAAAACGGTTTTCACACCATTAAATCAAAAATTATTTGAAATGATTTCAAATGAAGAAATTGGTGAAATAAAATCAATGGATGCTCAATATGCAACAAAACTGACAGAAACAATTTCAGGCTGGCATTTTAACCAGCCAGGATCTGGATGTATGTTTGATATTGGGGTTTACCCTATTTGTTATGCAAATAGAATGGCGAATAGCTCAATATTGAAAGTATCTCGATTTCAGGATGAAGCTTTGATTGAATATGAAAATGGGTGCGTGGCACATATCGCAACAAGCTGGGATGTGGATATGGAAAATACAGCTCATATATATGGTACAAAGGGTAGCGTTACTTGTAAGAATTTTTGGAAGAATACAGAACTTGTAATGAATGATAAAAAGATTGTGGTAGAACAGAAATCGGATTTTACTGGTGAAATCGAACATGCGTGTACTTGTATAGAGAGTGGTTTGATTGAAAGTCCTATAATGTCAAGAAATGCAAGCTTAGAAATTCTTAAGGTCATTGGGGTATGAGAAGAAAAGTTAAATTAAGTAGAATTTTAATTCTTATATTAATTCCTATTTTAATTGTGAGTGGTAGTGTTTATGTGATTTACATGTTGTTTACACAAGAAGAATCGGTAATAGAAGAAAAGAGCTATTATGATTTAAATTTATTTTCTTTGGAAAATGGATTAATGACATATAAAGATTCTTTGTATAAGGTATCCACTGGAATTGATGTATCAAGTCATAATGGAGCTGTTGACTGGGCAGCAGTAAAGACGGATGGAATTGAGTTTGCGATGTTAAGGATAGGTTATCGTGGTGCCCAAGAGGGAATCTTACATGAAGATGAATATTTTAATACAAATATTCAACAAGCTATTCAGAATCATCTTAAGGTAGGTGCTTATTTTTTCTCGAGTGCAATTTCGGCTGAAGAGATTGATGAAGAAGTAGATTTAGTGTTGAATAAAATTAAGGGATATAAGATTCAAATGCCGGTTGTTTATGATATGGAAGAATTTGATCAGGGTGGAAGAATTGATGATTTGTCTATAGAACAAAGAACGAAGCTGGCCCTACGGTTTTGTAAAAAGATCAAAGAAGCTGGATATCAACCAATGATATATGGAAATATGACTTGGTTATATCAAAATTATGATTTTGAAAGAATATCAAAATATCCGATTTGGCTAGCAAGTTATACAACAAGTTGCCCGATGGAAGATAAATTTGATATATGGCAATATTCAAATAAAGGTCAAGTGAATGGAATAGAAGGAGATGTAGATATGAATATATATCTACAAAAGAAATGATATGATAGATTTTGAGAAATCGCAAAATTAACACAAAGTATATTGAAGGATTTGTAGATGAACTTTCAAAAAAGGGATTTGTTGATAAAACAATAAAGAATCATTATTTCAATGTGGATTTTTATTTAAACGATTTTTTTGTTGAGAGAAGATGCTTTAACTATGGAAAATGGTTGCAAGGATGAATACTTAAGTGATTTCTTTGGATACTTTTTCATACGTAAGTGTATGTGGAGCACACCGGATACAGTTAAGTCAACAATCGCAAGTCTTAAAAAGTTTTATCGATTATTAAAAGAAGATTATGAAGAATTCACGGATACAATTCGTGTTAATAAGGAATATTGGATAGATTGTTGCAGTGAATATAATGATGGAATAAGTGAATGGTGATTAAAATGGAAATAAATGATGGATATATGCCGTTTAAGGGCTTTAAAACATACTATCGTATTGTGGATGGAGGAGATAAGACTCCATTGATTTGTTTACATGGAGGACCAGGATCAACACATAATTATTTTGAAGTGTTGGATTGTATTGCCAAGACGGGAAGAAAAGTGATTATGTACGATCAACTTGGCTGTGGTAAATCATTTGTAGAAGGTCATGATGAATTGTGGAATCAAGATATGTGGATGGAAGAACTTGAAGCGTTGATGGAGTATTTAAATATTGAATCTTGTCATTTGTTGGGACAATCCTGGGGTGGTATGTTAGCCATTGCCTATGCGATTGAAAAGAAAAGCGTGAGATTGAAGTCTTTAATTCTTTCGAGTACATTATCTTCAGCTTCACTATGGGCAAAAGAACAACATCGTATGATTTCATTTATGTCAGATGATGAGAAACAAGCAATTTTAAGTGAAGACTATGAATCTGATCAATATCAATTGGCTAATGAGCATTATATGCAGCTTCATTGTGCAGGGCCATTTGATGAAGATACGCCAGAATGTGTTAAAAGAGAAAAGAAAGCTGGGACTCGTGCCTATTTAATTGGTTGGGGACCTAATGAATATACTCCGCTTGGAACTTTGAAGGATTTTGAGTATACAAATCGATTGAACGAAATTCAAGTTCCGGCACTAATAATAAGTGGAACGAATGATTTATGTACACCATTAGTTGCCAAAACTATGTATGATGGAATTAAAAATGCAAAATGGCATTTAATGCCAGAATGTCGTCATATGTGTTTTGTGGATGATCATGATACGTATTGTCACAATTTAGAGGATTGGTTAGCGTCTGTTGATTAAAAACAGATGCTTTTTTACATGTTTTGAAAAAATAGGTGTATTTTTATTGTTTAAAACAATATTTGTGACCCACTGATATCAGTTGTCACAGTTATTTTTTGGAAACAGTTAAAAAAATAAAAAATTAAACGTGTTAAAACACGATAAATAAGGGCTTTAAAAGAATTATTAAATTTTTTTAATTTAGGGGTTGAATGCATGAAATATATGTGTTAGAATACAGGAGCTTGCGATGAAGTGCGAGGTTGCTGACCCACTGAGAACCGTTGTCATGGGTGTGGCCAGGTAATTCGCATGGAGCATGTTTATCTAGAATAAACGAAAGGAGTTAAACATGGCAAAAAATACTATGAGAATTCGCTTAAAGGCGTATGAGCACAGAATCTTAGATGATAGTGCAAAGAAAATTGTCGAAGCTGCGACAAAACACGGAGCTAAAAAGGTTGTAGGACCAGTTCCATTACCTACTGAAAAACAGGTAGTAACAATTCTTCGTGCGGTTCACAAATACAAAGATTCACGTGAACAATTTGAAATTCGTACGCACAAGCGTTTGATTGAGATTGTTGCACCAAACAAGGAAACGATTGATTCTTTACAAAGACTTGAACTTCCTAGCGGTGTCGACATCGAAATTAAACTTTAATGGAGGTGTCAATGATGAAAGGACTATTAGGAAGAAAATTAGGAATGACACAAGTCTTCACTGAAGATGGTGTATTGATTCCGGTAACTGTAGTTGAAGTAACACCAAACGTTGTTTTACAAAAGAAAACAGTTGAAACAGATGGTTACAACGCAGTTCAATTAGGATTTGAAGAAATCAAAGAAAAACGCACAACTAAAGCAAACATCGGACACTGTAAAAAAGCAAATACAAGTCCAAAGCGTTTCATTAAGGAAGTGCGCGACTGTGACATGGATGTAAACGTTGGAGATTTGGTTAACGTTGATATCTTTGCTGCAGGAGAAACAGTAGATGTAATCGGTACAAGCAAAGGTAAAGGTTACAACGGTACAATCGTTCGTAACAATGCTCACCAAGGTCCAAAGACTCACGGTGGATCTAAGAACATTCGTCACATCGGTTCATTAGCTACAAACGGTATTACTTCACGTCAAGGACGTATTATGAAGGGTACTATCATGGCTGGTCAAGAAGGTGGATATACTACTACAAATCAAAACTTGACAGTTATTAAAGTTGATACAGAAAACAACTATATGTTAATTAAAGGTAACGTTCCTGGACCTAGAAAAGGTTGCGTAATGGTACGTACTGCTAAAACTAGCAAGGGAGATAAAGAACCTGTTACTTTAGTTGACTATACTGCAAATAAGGAGGTTCAATAATGGCTACTATCGACGTAATTAACCAAGCTGGTGCAGTTGTTGGTTCAATCGAATTGAACGACGCTGTTTTCGGAATTGAACCACACCAACAGGCTATGTATGATGCATTAGTAATGCAAATGGCAAGCCGTCGTCAAGGAACTGCTGACACTAAGGGTCGTAGCGAAGTTTCTGGTGGTGGACGCAAGCCTTACCGTCAAAAAGGTACAGGACGTGCTCGTCAAGGTTCTATCCGTGCTACTCAATTTAGAGGTGGTGGAACTGTATTCGGAGCTACTCCACGTAACTATGCATACCGCATTAACAAAAAAGTTCGCCGTTTAGCAGTTAAATCTGCATTGAGCGAAAAAGTTCAAGAAACAGCATTCAGCGTTTTGGATAAATTTGAAATTGCTGAACCAAAAACAAAAACATTTGTTTCAATTATTGAAGCTATCCAAGCGCCTAAGAAAACATTGTTTGTTGTTGCAGATAGCGAAGATGCAACAAACGTTTACTTATCAGCACGTAATATTGCTGGAGCTACAGTAATGTCTGCTTCTGCAATCAACACTTACGATTTAGTAAATGCAAACAAAGTTGTTATGACAAGCGCTGCCGTAAAACAAGTTGAGGAGGCATTGGCATAATGAAAGATTACAGAGACGTAATTATCCGCCCAATCATCACTGAAGCAACTATGAAGATGATGGCTGAAGATAACAAAGTAACTTTTGAAGTAGTTAAGGGTGTTAGCAAAATCGAAATTGCTAAAGCTGTTGAAGCTGCATTCAATGTAGAAGTTGTAAAAGTAAATACAATGAACTGCAAACCAAAAACAAAACGTGTAGGTCGTTATGTTGGAAAAACAAGCGCTGTACACAAAGCTATTGTAAAAATTAAAGAAGGACAAACAATCGAATTGTTCGGTTCCGAAGAATAATCAGGGAGAAGACGCTATTTCCTGAATAAATATTGCGATAAGGAGGAAAATTAAGTTTATGCCAATTAAGAAGTATAAACCAATGACACCTGGACGTCGTGGAATGACAACTTTGGCTAAAGATGAAATCACAACATCTAAACCAGAAAAAAGTTTGTTAGCTCCATTGAAATCTAAAGGTGGAAGAAACAACACAGGACGTATTACTACACGTCACCAAGGTTCTGGTCACAAAAGAACTTACCGTATCATCGATTTCAAACGTAACAAAGACAACGTGCCTGCACGTGTTGCTACAATCGAATACGATCCAAACCGTTCAGCAAACATTGCATTGTTAAACTATGCTGATGGTGAAAAACGTTATATCATCGCTCCAAAAGATTTGAAGGTTGGTATGACAGTTGTATCAGGAGCAGAAACAGATATCAAAATTGGTAACTGCTGCGAAATGAGAAACATGCCTGAAGGTACATTCATTCACAACGTTGAATTGAAACCTGGTAAAGGTGGACAGATGGCTCGTAGTGCTGGATGTTCAGCTCAGATCTTAGGTATTGAAGAAAAATATGTAACTTTACGTTTAGCTTCTGGTGAAGTTCGTAAAGTATTGGCTAATTGCCGTGCTACTGTAGGTACAGTTGGTAATGAAGATTACAGCTTAGTTAACTATGGTAAAGCAGGACGTAACCGTTGGAGAGGTATTCGCCCAACTGTTCGTGGTTCTGTAATGAACCCTAATGATCACCCTCATGGTGGTGGTGAAGGACGTACTCCTATCGGACGTAAATCACCAATGACTCCTTGGGGTAAAAAAGCATTGGGTGTTAAAACTCGTCGTAACAAGAAGGCTAGTACAAAATTAATTGTACGTCGTCGTAATGGTAAGTAGGCAAGGAGGTAAGATACAATGAGTCGTAGTTTGAAAAAAGGACCTTTCTGTGATGACCATTTGATGAAAAAGGTTGTTGCATTAAACGAAGCCGAAAAAAAAGAAGTTATTAAAACTTGGAGCCGTCGTTCTACAATCTTCCCTCAATTTGTTGAACACACATTTGCCGTTTATAACGGTAAGGAACATGTTCCTGTTTATGTAACAGAAGACATGGTTGGACACAAATTAGGTGAATTCGTTCCAACACGTAAATACACTGGTCATGGATCAGATGATAAGAAATCTAGATAGTAGGAGGAGAAGAAATGGAAGTAAAAGCTACCGCAAAAACTCTACGTATTCAACCTCGTAAAGCAAGACTAGTCTTAGACTTGATCCGTGGAAAAGACGTAGAAGAAGCAGCTGCTATTTTGAAATTCTTACCTAACAAAGGTGGATACCTTGTTGGTAAAGTATTACACTCAGCTGTTGCTAACGCAGTTAACAATAACGATTTAGATGAAAGCAAGTTATATGTGAAGGCTTGCTGGGCTGACGAAGGAATTACTTTGAAACGCTTCATGCCTCGTGCAAAAGGTAGTGCGAGTGCTATTCACAAACGTACAAGCCACATTACAGTTGTAGTGGCTGAAAAAGAGTAGGAGGTAAGCTATGGGACAGAAAGTAAGTCCAATTGGAATGCGTGTCGGAGTCATTCGTGACTGGCAATCAAGATGGTACGCTGACGATAAAGAATTTGGAACATTATTAATGGAAGATGTTAAGATTCGTGAATTGGTTGAAGCATACTACGCTAAATTATCAAACGAAGCTGTCGACAAACGTAAGGCAGACCCTCAAATCTCTCGTATCGAAATCGAACGTACTAAGGGTCGTATGACAGTTATCATCCGTACAGCTCACCCTGGTGTAGTAATCGGTCAAGATGGAAAATCAATCGAAGGATTGAAAAAACAAGTTTCAAAAATCGCTTCTGCAAAGAACGTACAAATTAACGTTGTAGAAGTTGCTAATCCTAACTTAGATGCTCGTTTAGTAGCTCGTTGGATTGCTAACGAATTGGAAGGACGTAAATCTTTCCGTGCAACTCAGAAAAAAGCTATTCAAAACACTATGCGTGCTGGTGCAAAAGGTATCAAAACTGCTGTATCTGGACGTCTTGGTGGAGCTGATATGGCACGTACTGAAGGATATTCAGAAGGAGTTGTTCCTTTACATACACTTCGCAGTGATATTGACTATGCTTGGGAAGAAGCAGCAACTCAATATGGTCGTTTAGGTGTAAAAGTTTGGATCTGCCGTGGTGAAGTATTACCTGGTGAAATGGTTAAAGAACCAGAAGCTCCAAAACAACGCCCAATGCGTAAAGGAAAAGGACGTCGTCGTCCAGATGCTCGTTCAAACCGTGCCCCTAAAGATGCTGTTAAAGCTGCAGCACCTGCAGAAAAAGGAGGTAACGAATAATGTTAATGCCTAAACGTACAAAGTATCGTCGTCCTCACCGTTTGAGCTACGAAGGTCGTTCAAAAGCAGGTCGTACTATTGACTTTGGTGAATATGGATTGGTTGCTGAATCAGGAAACTATGTAAGTAACCGTCAAATTGAAGCAGCCCGTATTGCTATGACACGTTATATGAAACGTGGAGGAAATGTTTGGATTCGTATTTTCCCTCACATGGCACGTACTAAAAAACCTCTAGAGGTTCGTATGGGTTCTGGTAAAGGTGCTCCTGAAGGATGGGTAGCAGTAGTTCAACCAGGACGTGTAATGTTCGAAGTTGGTGGAGTAAGTGAAGAAGTAGCTCGTGAAGCTTTACGTCTTGCTGCTCACAAATTACCAGTTAAGACTCGTTTTGCTAGAAAAGGAGAAGTGAAGTAATGTTAGCTAAAGAAATCCGCGAAAAAACAAATGAAGAGCTTCTTCAGGAAATCGATACGCTTAAAGATGAACTTTTTAACCTTCGTTTCCAGCAAGCCACAGGACAGTTAGAAAATACAGCTCGTTTAAAAACTGTTAAGAAAACAATTGCTCGTATTAAAACTGTATTGACAGAGCGTGAAAACGCTGGCCAAGAGTAGGGAGGACGTATCTATGGAAAGAAACGCTCGTAAAGTATACCGTGGTACAGTTGTGTCTGATAAAATGGACAAAACTATCACAGTTATGGTAGAAACTAAAAAAACACACCCATTATATGGTAAACGTGTTAAATATTCTAAGAAATTTAAAGCTCACGATGAAAACAACGAAGCACGTATCGGAGATAAAGTAGTAATTATGGAAACTCGTCCATTATCTGCTACAAAACGTTTCCGTTTAGTTGAAATCGTTGAAAAGGTTCGTGGTTAATACTAGGAGGAGAAAGCAATGATTCAAAACGAAAGTCGTATGCGCGTTGCTGACAACACTGGAGCTAAAGAAGTTTTAGTTATCCGTTGTTTAGGTGGTAGCGTAAGAAAATTTGCAAACATCGGTGATGTCGTTGTATGTGCTGTTAAACAGGCTACTCCTGGTGGATCCGTAAAAAAAGGTGATGTAGTTAAAGCCGTAATCGTACGTACACGTCGTGGTGTTCGTCGTGAAAACGGAACTTACATCAAATTTGATGATAACGCATGTGTAATCATTAAAGATGACAAGACGCCAAAGGGAACTCGTATCTTCGGTCCAGTTGCTCGTGAATTACGTGACAAAGACTTCATGAAGATCGTATCTCTTGCGCCAGAAGTATTATAGGAGGTGTGTCTAAGTGAGAATTAAAAAAGGTGATAAAGTAAAAGTTATTACAGGTGCTTACAAAGGCACAATCGGTGAAGTAAAAGCTGTATTCCCTAAGGAAGACAGAGTTATCGTTGAAGGTGTTAACATGGTTAAAAAACACTTGAAACCAACTCAAGCAAATCCAGATGGTGGAATCGTTGAAAAAGAAGCTAAAATTCACGTTTCAAATGTAATGCTTTATGATGAAAAAGCAAAAGTTGCTAGCCGTATTACAACAAAAGTTGAAGTTGTAGATGGTAAAAATGTAAAAACACGCGTCTTCAAGAAGAGCGGTAACGAAGTGAAGTAGGAGGGTAGAAGATGAATCGTTTACAAGAAAAATATAAAAACGTAGTTGTCCCTCAAATGATGAAAGATTTCGAATACAAATCTGTCATGGAAGTACCTCACGTTGAAAAAGTAGTTATTAATATTGGTGTAGGTGATGCTATCACTAACGCTAAATTATTAGACGAAGCTGTTGAAGAATTGACAGCTATCACTGGTCAAGCTCCAGTTGTAACAAAAGCAAAAAAATCAATTGCGAACTTCAAATTGCGTGAAGGTATGCCAATTGGATGTAAAGTTACTTTACGTAAAGAAAAAATGTATGAATTCTTAGATAAGTTATTCAACATTTCATTACCTCGTGTACGTGACTTCCGTGGAGTTAGCGATACTTGCTTCGATGGTCGTGGAAACTATACATTAGGTATTAAAGAACAAATCATTTTCCCTGAAATTGATTTCGATAAAGTAGACCGTACTCGTGGTATGGACATCGTAATCGTTACATCAGCGAAAACAAACGAAGAAGCAAAGGCATTATTAACTCAAATGGGTATGCCTTTCAAAAAGTAGGAGGAGCTTTTAAATGGCAAAGAAATCAATGATTAACAAACAACAGCGTCCTCAAAAATTTAAAGTTCGTGAGTACACTCGTTGTGAACGTTGTGGTCGTCCACACTCTGTATTAAGAAAGTACAAATTATGTCGTATTTGCTTCCGTGAATTGGCTTACAAAGGTCAAATTCCTGGAGTTAAAAAGGCTAGTTGGTAAGGAGGTATATTGCATATGATTATGACTGATCCTATTGCGGATATGCTGACTAGAATCCGCAATGCTTTGCAACAAAAGCATGCCTCTGTCAGTATGCCAGCGAGCAATGAAAAGAAAGCAATTGCTCAAATTTTGAAAAACGAAGGTTTCATCGTAGACTTCAACGTTGAAGGCGATGTTAAGAAAACTTTGAATATCGAATTGAAATACGGACCTAACAATGAAAAAGTTATCAGCGGTTTACGTCGTATTTCTAAACCTGGTCTTCGTGTTTACGCTAAAGTTGAAAACTTACCTAGCGTATTAAACGGATTAGGTATCGCAATCATTTCTACAAGTAATGGAATGATGACTGACAAAGAAGCAAGAAAGAACCACTTAGGTGGAGAAGTTATTGCTTACGTTTGGTAATAAATATATAGGAGGATAAAACGTAATGTCACGTATCGGGAATAAACTGATTACCGTTCCTGCAGGAGTTACTGTTGAAGTAGCTGCTGGGAATGAGGTGACTGTTAAAGGACCTAAGGGTTCTTTAACACGTACATTCTCTTCTTTGATGGAAATCCACGTAGAAGATAATGTTGTCACTGTAAAACGTCCAAATGACGAAAAACACACAAAACAATTACACGGAACAACTCGTGCTTTGTTACACAACATGGTAGTTGGTGTATCTGAAGGATTCACTAAAGACTTAGAATTAGTTGGTATCGGATTCCGTACAGCAATGAAAGGAAACGTATTAACTTTAAACGTTGGATATTCTCACCAAGTTGAGATGCCAGTTAAAGAAGGCTTAGAAGTAACTTGTCCAACTGCTACAACTATCAAAGTTGCAGGTATCGATAAACAAGAAGTTGGAGAATTTGCAGCAAATGTTCGTGCTGTTCGTAGACCAGAACCTTACAAAGGAAAGGGTATTCGCTATGTTGGTGAAATCATCCGTCGTAAGGAAGGTAAAACAGCAGGTAAGAAATAGTAGTGGGAAAGGAGATCAAAAATGTTTACTAAAGTATCACGTAATGAAACTCGTGTACGTCGTCACAAACGTGTACGTACAAAAATTAGCGGAACTCCAGAATGCCCACGTTTATGCGTATTCAGAAGTAACGCACACATCCATGTTCAAATCATTGATGATGTTAACCAAAACACATTGGTCAGTGCTTCAAGTGTTGACATGAAATTAGAAAATGGTGGAAACGTGGAAGCAGCTCGTTTGGTAGGAACTGAAATTGCTAAGCGCGCACTAGAAAAGAATATTAAAGAGGTTGTATTTGACCGTGGTGGATATGTTTACACTGGTCGTGTACAAGCTTTAGCAGAAGCAGCTCGTGAAGCTGGCTTGGAATTTTAGGAGGTCGCACAATGGCAATGGATAGAAAACCAAAAAGAGACCAAAAAGAATTTGAAGAACAAGTAATCTCAATCAACCGTGTAACTAAGGTAGTTAAAGGTGGACGTCGTTTCCGTTTTGCTGCATTAGTTGTAGTTGGAGATCGTAAAGGCCGTGTAGGTATTGGTACAGGAAAAGCTAACGAAGTTCCTGATGCAATCAAAAAAGCCGTTGAAGATGCTAAGAAAAACATCTTCACAGTACCAGTAATCGGTACAACAATCCCTCACGAAATCACTGGTAGATATGGAGCAGGATCTGTGTACATGCGTCCAGCTATCGAAGGTACTGGTGTTATCGCTGGTGGTGCAACTCGTGCAATCCTTGAACTTGCAGGTATCTCTGATATCTTAACTAAATGTTTAGGATCACGTACAAAAATCAACGTTGTTCGTGCAACAGTTGATGCATTACAGAACTTAAGAACTGTAGAAAGCGTTGCTGCGCTTCGTGGTAAGAAGCCAGAAGAAATTCGCGGGTAATAGGAGGTAAATCAGATGAAATTACATACAATGAATTTAGCCGAAACTCGCACAGAACGTAACCGTGTTGGTCGTGGACCTGGAAGCGGAAACGGAAAAACTAGCGGTCGTGGACAAAAAGGTCAAAAATCAAGATCAGGTGGAGGAGTTCGCTTAGGTTTTGAAGGTGGTCAAACACCATTAGCAAGACGTTTACCAAAACGTGGATTCACTAACTTCAACCGTAAAGAATATGCTATCGTTAACGTTGAAACATTAAATCGTTTCGAAGATGGAGCAACTGTTAATGCAGCAGCTTTAATTGAAGCTGGTATTATTAATAAAGAACTTTCTGGACTTAAAGTTTTAGGTAACGGTGAGTTAACTAAAAAATTAACTGTTGAAGCAGTTAAATTCTCTAAGTCAGCTAAAGAAGCAATTGAAAAAGCAGGCGGAAAAGTAGAGGTTCTATAATATGGCAGGCAAGATAAAGGCAATGTGGACGAATAAGGATATCCGCAATAGGATTCTATTCACCCTATTTGCCTTTCTTGTCTATCGTTTGGGATCAGCCATTACTGTACCTGATGTAAATACAACAGATTTAGTAAATGGTCTTGGGGAAAACTCATTGTTCGCAATGTTAAATCTATTAGGAGGTGGAGGACTTGAACAGTTCTCTGTCTTCGCTTTAGGAGTTACTCCCTATATCACAGCTTCTATCATTATTCAGTTATTAAGTATGGACGTTATTCCTCACTTAACAGAGTTGAGTAAAGCAGGGGCTAATGGTCGTAAAACATTAGACAAGTACACAAGATATCTTGCGGTCGTGTTTGCCTTTGTGCAATCATTCTCATTAGTATATGGCTTCTCAAAAGCATATACAGGTTTGATTGTCGGCGGTGTTACAATCAGTAAGATTTTATATATTGCTACAATATTTGCAGCAGGAAGCATGTTTTTAGTGTGGATTGGAGACCAAATTTCCATGAAAGGTATCGGAAATGGTATTTCTATGGTAATTATGGCTGGTATTGTTGGGCGTATGCCACAACAATTCTCTAGTGCATGGTCAAGCTTAATTTCAGGTGAGTCTGCGCCTTCCTATGGGGCTTGGTTATTTGCTGCGTATATATTGATATACTTATTAATTATTATCTTTGTTACGTTGATTAATACAGCGGAAAGAAGAATTCCAATTCAATATACATCAAGTTCAATTTCATTGAGCAAACCAAGTGAAGCAAACTACTTGCCATTGAAAGTCAATTCAGCAAGTGTTATTCCGGTCATCTTTGCTAGTTCATTGATGATGGCACCAATTCAAATTGCTTCATTCTTTCCATCAAATGATTTCATTAAAGAGATGCAAAAATGGTTAGGATTGAAAACATGGTATTCACTTGTAATTTATGTATTATTGATTTTATTCTTTACATTCTTCTATACGAAGATGCAAATTAATCCAGAAAAAGTTGCTGAAAACTTGGGTAAATCCGGATCATATATTCCTAGTGTTCGACCAGGTTCGGAAACAAAAGACTATATTAACCGTGTTTTATCAAGAATTACAGTATTAGGATCTGTTGCTTTAGCATTTATTGCTGTTATGCCACATGTCATGCCATTAATTTGGCCTGATCTTCCAAGCTCAATGGCTTTGGGTGGAACAGGAATGATTATCGTTGTTGGTGTTGCTATTGAAACAGTACGTCAAGTACAAGGATTGATTACTCAAAAATCTTACAAGAAATATTACGAAGACTAAGATCTTCAGGAGAATAGATATGAATATATTTATTATGGGAGCTCCTGGTTCTGGTAAGGGAACATTCTCTACTAAGATCAAAGAAGAATTCAATTTGAATCATATTTCTACAGGAGATATTTTCCGTGCAAATATTGCTGGTGGAACTGAATTGGGTCTACAAGCAAAAGCATATTCTGAAAAAGGTTTATTAGTACCTGATGAAATCACAAACAAAATGGTTAAGGATTACTTAAACACTTTGGAAGATAAAAAGAACGGATATTTATTAGATGGATATCCAAGAACTTTGGCTCAGGCAAAAGCTTTTGAAGAAATGACTAATGGAACAGATTTAGCAGTTGAAAAAATTGTTTATATGGATGTTCCATTTGACGAATTAACTCGTCGTATTACAGGTCGTCGTACTTGTAAAAATTGTGGAGAAATCTACAACATCTATTCAAAACCAACAAAAGTTGATGGTGTATGTGATGTTTGCGGTGGTGAATTAACACAACGTAAAGATGACAACGAAGAAAGCTTAAAGGTTCGTTTAGATGAATATGCAAAGAATACTGAACCAGTAATCGCATATTATGAAGAAAAAAATATGGTTTCAAGAATTGATGCGTCAAAATCTATGGAAGAAATTTGGCCAGAATTAAAAGAAGCCTTGAAAAACAAGTAAGTTGCGCTTATAATATGTAAGCGCAACTTTGCTTGCGATTTATACATTCACGTTTCTGTTAAAATCCGCATGTACACATACGCATTTTAGCAGGGCCATTAAAATACGTGAATCATTACGTAGGAGGAAGAAAGATGAAAGTAAGACCATCTGTTAAACCAATCTGCGACAAGTGTCGAGTAATTCGACGCAAAGGACGTGTGATGGTAATTTGTGAAAACCCAAAACACA
>NZ_DBMEXE010000003.1:0-6586 GCF_056804935.1 Holdemanella sp.
AGGATAGAGTGGATAGAATCAACAAGAAATATGAATCTTGGACAAGTCCTGATAAATTGCAAGAAATTAAAGATGGTTATGAGCAAAATGCTAGCAAAAAATTTGAAGGTTATACATCACCTGAAGACTTGCAGACAATGAAGGATGATTACGAATCAAAACTTGAAACAATTCGTAACGAGAACGCTTCGTTAAAAGCTTCTCAATTACGTTCAAAGGTAGCAAATGAATTTAAACTACCAACAGAAATGGCATCACGCTTACAAGGTAGTACAGAAGAAGAACTTAGAGCAGATGCAAAAACATTAGCTGAATTAGTGTCAACAAATAAAACCTTTGTATTGCCATTGCACGGTGGATCAACAGGCGGAAGCACTGACAAGAATGCAGCAGTTAAAGAATTATTATCACAATTTAAAGATTAAAAGGAGAAAAAACAATGTCAACAATCACAAAAAGTACAGGGCTATTCCCATCAAATTTAGTCACAGATGTATATAGTAAAGCTAAAGGTTTTTCATCACTTGCATTATTATCACAACAAGAACCTATTCCTTTTGCAGGCACTGATGTAATGGTTTTCTCAATGGATGGAGAAGCTTCTATCGTTGGTGAAGGTGAAAATAAACCAGCAGGAGAGGCAGATCTTGCAAAGAAAACTATCACACCTATCAAAATCGTATATCAGCACAGATTAACAGACGAATTTATTAATATGTCTGAAGAAAAGCAGTTACCTTATTTACAACAATTCGTTGATGGATTTGCTAAAAAAATGGCACGTGCAGTGGATATCATGATTTTCCAAGGCGTAAATCCTGCAGACGGAGTTGAATCTGCAAAGATTGGTACAAACTGTTTCGCAAAAGCGGTAACAAATAAGGTGACTTATGCAGCAACTACTGCAGATGAAAATTTAGATGACGCAGTTGCGTTGATTCAGGGTAAAGATTGCGATGTCACTGGTATTGCTATGGCGCCAGCATTCGCATCTGCATTAGGAAAAATTAAAGCTGCAGGAACTGGAATGTATTTATATCCTGAATTCCGCTTTGGAAATAAACCAGCAAACTTCGGAGGCATGGCAAATAGTGTAAACAATACAGTTTCATTTAAAAATAGTGAAATTCGTGCAGTTGTCGGTGATTTTGCAAATGCAGTCAAATGGGGATATGCAGAGCAAGTACCTATGAAGATCATTGAATTTGGTGATCCAGACAATCAAGGTGATTTACAGAGAACTAATCAAATCGTATTGCGTGCAGAAACATATGTAGGATTCTGTGTATTGGATCCTGATGCGTTTGCATTGATTACAACTGAATCTGCAGTTGCAGCATAGAGGTATTAATGGACTACGCGACAATCGATGACGTTGGTGTTCTTTGGAGAAACATGACCAATGAGGAATTAAAACGTGCTAGAGCATTAATTCCCGTGGTGTGTTCTTCTCTAAGAATCGAAGCAAAAAAAAGAGGTAAAGATTTAGATCAAATGGTTTCACAAGATCCAGATTTATTAACTGTGGCCAAATCAGTAACTGTAGATGTTGTCGCTAGGACCTTGATGACGTCTACAGATAAAGAGCCGATGTCTCAATTTTCGGAATCGGCTCTTGGCTATTCTGCTTCTGGCACATTTTTAGTTCCAGGAGGAGGCTTGTTTATCAAAAATTCAGAACTCGTAAGATTAGGAATTAAGAATAAGCAGAAAATACGAACAATAGATATGTGTGGTGGCACAAATGATTAAAGGAATTGATGTTGTTCTATATGAAAAAACAAAAGTAGGAGTAGATGCATTTAATGCACCAGTATACGCAGATAAGCCGCCAGTAACGGTAAAAGATGTGTTAGTGTGTCCTTCAACATCTCAGGAGATTCTAGATTCAACCAATCTATATGGGAAAAAGGCAGTTTACACATTGGCCATTCCAAAAGGTGATAATCACGACTGGTCAGATGCAACTATTTCTTTCTTTGGTAAGAAATGGAAATCCTTCGGTATTCCATTGGAAGGCATTTCAGAAATGATTCCTTTGCGTTGGAATAAGAAAGTCATGGTGGAAAGATATGAATGATTTTGAGTTTAAATTGAATTATGAAGGCATTGGCCAATTACTGAAATCTGATGAACTTAAACAGATTTGTGAAGAAAAAGCTAGGTCTGTTTTAGACGCATGTGGCGAAGGATATGAATTGGAAACAAAAATGGGTGCTAAACGTGTCAGAGCAAAAGTTAAGGCATCTACACCACATGCGTATTACAGTAATTTGAAGCATAATACATTAATGAAGGCATTAGGAAAATGATTGAAATAGTATTATTAAACTACTTAAAAGAAGTTCTGTCTGTTGATGTATTTATGGAGATCCCACCAAATCCACCAGATACATATGTTCGTATAGAAAAAACAGGAAGTGGAGAAGAAGAGCATATTAATATGGCTACTTTTGCACTGCAGTCTTATGCGGATTCGATGTATGAGGCTGCTTTATTGAATAGAGAAGTTATTGAAAAAATGAAAAACATGATTACACTGGATGAAATATTTAAGGTCAAGTTAAACAGTGATTACAATTTCACTGATCCAAGTACCAAAAAATATCGCTACCAGTGTATTTTTGATATTACATATTAGGAGGAAAAAATATGTCTAGTGTTGAAAATGTTACTGCCGCAAAGCCTAAGATTGGCGGATCAGTACATGTAGGTGCATTAGGTACCACATTGCCTGAAGATGCAGTTTCTGAATTAGCTGCAGAATTTAACAGCTTGGGGTACATTTCTGAAGATGGTGTTAAAAATGAGAACACTCCAAATACTGAGCAGGTAAAAGCTTGGGGAGGAGATGTCGTTTTAAACGCCCAAACAGAAAAAAAAGATAATCTTTCATGGAAGTTGATTGAAGGCTTAAATGTCGCAGTTTTAAAAACTGTTTATGGTGATGAAAATGTTACTGGCGACTTAAAAACCGGGATTACAGTAAAAGCTGGAACGAGCGAACTTGAAGATAAATCGTATGTTATCGATATGATTCTAAAAGATGGTGTTTTAAAGCGTATCGTTATTCCAAGAGGATCCCTAGTAGAAGTTAGTGAAATTACATATAAAGATTCTGAGCCAATCGGATATGAAATTAAAATTGCAGCTTTACCTGACTCTAAAGGATTTACACATTACGAATATATTAAAAAGAAAGGTGCATAGAAATGATTAGTGGGGTTACTAAAAACGGTTTCGCGTTCGAAATTACGGACGAAAGAGCGGACAACATGGAACTTATTGATGCTTTGGCTGATATTGATGATGGGAACCTATTGGCAGTGTCTAAGGTGTTAACTTTATTGTTAGGACCTGAACAAAAGAAAAAAATGTATGATTTTGTTCGAACAGAGGATGGTATTGTTTCTGCGCAAACTGTATCAGAAATGATTGTAGAGATCCTGGCCACAAAAAAAGAAACAAAAAACTAATAGCCCTGGCCAACATGATTTCGAGAGATGAAGATGCGCTAATCTGTGATCTTGCAGAAACGTATCAGATATATAACTATAAGTCGCTACCAGCAAGATTAGTAGCGACTTTATCAGTTGGCTTGAGGGATGATTCTCGAATTAAATTAAAAATGATGGATGAGAAGTTATCATTGCGCGATTTTCTGCTGGCATCTATTATGGATCGCCTAAGTTTATTGGTATGGTTCCAATCGAAAGATGGGCAAGAAGGAAATAATCGTCCTGCCATGATGGTGGATGCATTAATGGGAAAAACAAATGATAATGAATCGGATATTGAATCTTTCGGATCTATCGAAGAATTTGAAAGATTAAAAAAAGAATTGGTAGGTGATTAATATGCCGGCTAATGCAGGTACTGCCTATGTGCAGATTGTACCATCTGCCAAAGGCATTAAAGGAAAAATCACTGATGTACTAAAAGGGGAATCACAGACGGCCGGAGAATCATCCGGATCTACAATTGGTTCTGCTTTAGTATCGAATTTAAAAGGTGTGATTACTGCTGGAAGTATTGGAGCATTTTTAGGAGCATCGCTTACTCAAGGTGGAGCTCTTCAACAATCGCTCGGTGGTGTGGAAACACTCTTTAAAGATAATGCAGATACAGTTAAAAAATATGCTAGTCAGGCATTTAAAACTGCCGGAGTATCTGCAAATGAATACATGAATAGTGTTACATCATTCTCTGCGTCATTGATCTCAAGCTTGGGTGGGAACACTGCAAAGGCAGCAGATGTGGCCAACATGGCTATGGTTGACATGTCAGACAACGTAAACAAAATGGGTTCAGATATGGAATCCGTTCAAAATGCATATCAAGGATTCGCAAAGCAGAACTATACAATGCTTGATAACTTGAAGCTTGGATATGGCGGTACTAAATCTGAAATGGAGCGATTGCTTCAGGATGCACAGAAATTAACAGGTGTTAAATACGACATCAACAATTTAAGTGATGTATATGAAGCGATTCACGCAATCCAGGAAAATCTAGGTATTACCGGGACTACAGCTAAAGAAGCTGCAACTACATTGACTGGATCTTTTGGAGCAATGAAAGCAGCTGCTAAAGACTTCTTAGGAAATCTTTCAATTGGAGCAGATATCACTGTTCCAATGTCGAACCTGGTTAAAACAACTTCAACGTTTATATTCGGAAACCTATTGCCTATGGTTGGAAATATTATTGTAGCTCTGCCACAAGCAGTAGTTACAGGTATTAGTCAAGCGGTTCCAGCATTGATCACTGGATTAGGATCTATGTTAGCTCAGATTGGGACATTCTTTACTACAAGTGTTCCTGGATTAGGTACACAAGTTTCTAGTATGATCGTTCAAGCAGTTAGCACAATCGCATCACAATTACCAGCTTTCATGGAACAAGGAAAGAATGTGATTGATGGATTGGTATCTGGAATTATCACAAATGTTCCTACGATCATGTCTGAAATACAAACGATGGTAACAACCATGCTTACTTGTTTGCTAGAAAATCTTCCTAGTTTCATGGAAACAGGTTTGGAATTGATCTTATATTTAGTTCAAGGAATTGTATCTTGTCTTCCGACAGTAGTGGAAAGTATTTCGAATACTGCGATTTCGATGTTAAATACACTACTTTCTAAAATGCCGGATTTCCTGGCAAAAGGTATTGAGGTTATTAAAAATATCGCTACTGGTATTTTGCAGAGTCTACCAAGTATTCTTAGTACATTGCTAGGTATATTAGTGAACTTAGTCAATTTAATCGCATCACACTTACCTGATTTTTTAGGCAAAGGTGTACAAATCTTGATTATGGTTGGTACTGGTTTATTGCAGGCGGTGCCACAATTGCTTGGGGTGATTCCTGGAATACTAGCTCAGGCTGCTGGCGCATTCGCATCGTATGATTGGTTGTCTATTGGATCCAATATCATTAGTGGTATTGTAGGTGGAATTAAAGCAGCCGGAGGAGCAATTGGAAGTGCTTTGATGAATATTGCGAAGAGTGCTTTTAATTCTGTGAAGTCTTTCTTAGGCATTAAGTCACCTTCTAGAAGAGCCAAAAAAGAAATTGGCCAATTTATTCCACAGGGTGCAGCTGCAGGTGTTGAAGAAGACGATAGCCTTATTATCGCTATGCGTAATTTAGGCAAAAGAGCAATGCAAAGCGCAAGAACGTCATTTAATTTTGGCGATATAAGAAATGTGGCTAAATTTAAAGTGGATCCAGACAAAAATACTACAGGTATTCCGCAAGGGCCGGTTACAAACTTTTATCAGACTATTAATTCTGCAAAAGAGCTTAGTCCTTACGAAATGGAAATTAGAACACAAGCAATGTTGAAAAGGAGCGTGTGGGCATGAGAAAAGTAATCTATACAAATGCAAATGGTGATAGCATTGAATTTTCAAGAGCTACAGGAATCCATATTACAGATGATATGGGACTATCTAAAAATAGCATTACGCTTTCCGAATCAACAGTTTCTAATCAAATTGGATCATCAATTACCGGTAAGGTTGTAGAACCTAAAGATTTTACGATTACTGGTAAATTCAAAAATGATCCAAACGTTCGTAAGAAAATGTTAGCTGTAATTCTTCCGGGGGTTGCAGCTATCTTTCGTTATATTGATGAAGAAGAAGGAATTGATGTATATTGGGATGTCGAGCCAAAGGAAACTCCATACATTAGTTGGGATAGGAACTGGCAAGATTTTCAATTTATGTTGCATGCAGCATATCCTTATCCAAAAGAAAAAGAAGCGCAATTAATAAGTTTTAATAAACTTGAATCTAATTTTATGTTTCCACAAAGTTACTCAAGCACTGAACCGTTCACTATATCAACAAGAATATGGCAGCCACTATTAACATTCTCGAATAAAGGAGATCTTCCGACTGGGTTTATTTTACAAATGAAAGCAGAAGCTGAAATCAAAAATCCAAAAATTGTGAATGTTGTTACACAGGATCATTTATCGTTTGGAAAGAATCATGATCTTACGATGCAAAATGGAGATATCTTGGAAATAAGCACTTATACAAATCAAAAATATTGTCACTTGCTTCGTGGGGAA
>NZ_DBMEXE010000003.1:6596-16104 GCF_056804935.1 Holdemanella sp.
TAAATGTATTTTGGATGATGGATTTCGATAGCATTTTCTTCCAATTGGCAGTGGGTGAGAATGTATTAAGATATAGTGCTGATACAAACGAACAAAACTTAATTGTAGAATTATCGTTTGAAACGGTGAGAGCTGGTGTCTAATGAATTATTTTATTTATGATCGTGAAGGAAAGAAGCAAGCACTACTTCAAAACGTGACAAGCATCCAATGGAAACCTCGTTATTGTGAAGAAGGAAAAGCAGTAATATATGCGAAAGCTACAACAGATAATTTAAAATATCTAGTTGAATTCAATCGCATCGTTTGTCAGGAACGGAATGAGATCATGTTTATTAAATCTGTTATACCGAAGGAAGACGATGAAACGGAATTAATTATCAGTGGATATATGGATAATTTAGATGATCGAGTTAATATAAACACATTGACTGTTAGAAACGTTGAATCATCGTTATTAAAATGTGTATCTGATAATAAACGCGGATTAGATATTAATGTTGCAGATTCAAAAGGGTTAACAGCTAAAATACCAGATTCCGAAACAACTTGGTTAAGTCTAAGAAAAACAGTTCAAAAGTATTGTGCTTTAGTTGGATATGGATATCGAGAAATCGTTAAGAATAACGTATTGAATTATTTTGAAATATATTCCGGATCCAGAAGAGATGAAGCTAAATTTTCAGATGATCTAGGAAATGTTTTGGCGCAAAGATACGAAGTAGAGTTATCCAAATACAAGAATTTTGCGTATGTTCTAGGTGACGATGACGATGGGAATCGTAGAATGGTTACAGTAGATATGCGTGAGGCTAATGAGCCATTAATAGAAATGTATGTGGACGCGAGAGATTTGCAACGAACATATAAAGATTCAAACGGAAATGAGCAAACGTATTCAGATAGCGAATACAACGAATTACTCCGTATTCGTGGAGAAGAAAAATTACTAGAAACCAGGGAAGGCGCATTTGTCTTCTCTTTTACTTTAAATCCTGAAGATAAATTAATTATCTTAGGAAGAGATTATGATCTTGGTGATATTGTCCCGGTTATTAGTATTAAATACGGTCT
This sequence comes from Holdemanella sp., assembly GCF_056804935.1. Taxonomy (NCBI): domain Bacteria; kingdom Bacillati; phylum Bacillota; class Erysipelotrichia; order Erysipelotrichales; family Erysipelotrichaceae; genus Holdemanella; species Holdemanella sp. The sequence goes on from NZ_DBMEXE010000003.1 coordinate 7,671, forward strand.
ACAAGTTTATGCACGTATTACAGGTATAGATTTTGTGGAGGAAGGAAACGAAGACACAAAAATCAATTTAATTCTACAAATAGAATAGGAGGTTAAATATGGCACAAAAAGCATATCCTTTAGATAATACAAAATATCTGTCTGAAGATGTTCGTCTATATCATGTTGGTAGAACCACAGGAATCTTTAATGCGACCGGGGATGATTTGAAAGTATCTGCATCCGGAGGAATGAACATTAAAGTTTCACCTGGTTATGCATTTTTATTTAGTGCTAAAAGTGCGATTGGTGGATTTACTTATGGAAACACTTCCGATGTTACTTTATCAATTGATATCGCATCATCTACTACACGCTACGATTACATTTCATGCAGATATACAAAAGCTACAAACAATTGTGTTCTAACGTATGTAAGAGGAAATGGAAGCAGGCCAACAGCACCAATTAGAAATGAAAACATTTATGAAATTATTTTAGCAATCATCCAGGTACCTGGGAATGCATCCACGATCACATCTGCGCACATCATCGACACACGTTTAAATGAAACATTCTGTGGTCTTGTAACGGACGGAACAAACAAGCTTCCAACACAGCCGATGTATGATCAATACAATGCATTACTGGCAGAGCTCGAAAAAGCTTTAGATGGAAATACTGCAGGAAACTTATTGAATCAAATCAAAGCGAATAAAGGTTTGATTGATGGCGTGACCCAACGAGTGGCCACAAATGAAGGCAACATCACTACGCATGGAAAATCAATCAACGACAACACGAAAGATATCACAGATGTGAGTAAGCGTGTGAAGACTGTCGAGGATAAGATTCCAAGTTTAGAAAAAGCAGATAAAAGTCTTTCAAGTCGAATTGCAGAGTGTGAAAAGTTTAAGTGGAAAGTTGGAACATCGACACCAACCACAAGCACTTGTCCTAGTGGATATTTCTACTTTCAATTAGAAGGATAGGTGTTTAAATATGACGAGAAAAGATTGTGGATCCAATACAAGTGGAATCCACATGATGGTGGATTATTGGACAGAGCTAGTTGGAAGTTGGCCAAACATCGCGATGCGTTGGCACTACTCCATGTTTATTAAAGAAGATTATTGGCAGAACAGCCTCCAGTGGAATGAGGCTGTTTTTATGTTTCACACGAATCAGCATACATTCAATGTGAATATATCAGGCGTAACACAGACTGGAGTTCTTGCAGCAGGGACTCTAGATCTTCCGTTTGGCAATGGGCCGAGCGTTTATCACGCGCCTGGATGTAGCACATCGTTTGGTGGCTTCTCTGCATCAGGGGTTATTGGCGAATCACAGAGTGTAGGTGGTCCAAGCGTGTACGAGTGCAGCAATCCAAGGAACATCAATCCATTCGATGCAGCAATCGATTACAAACTATCAAATGTGCGAAACTACTGGCGAGTGTATCTGTGGTGTGCAATTACCGGAAAGACATGGAATGTTAGTCCGGACAATGGTAATGGATCTATCAAGGTAACTGGATTGAATCCAGAATCATCTTATAAGATAACGACTAAAGTTGTGGATCGTAATGGAACTGTTCAATATACGGGTTGTGTATATGCATCATTTACGACTCCGGCCGATCAGTTGAAGATTGCGTTCAATCAGGGTGGTAGAGTCAAGGTTGCTCGTGTTTATTACAATCACAATGGAACAATCAAAAAGGTTAAAAAAGTCTATAGGAACATCAACGGAAACGTAAAGAAAGGTGTGAACTATGGATAGAATGGAGGTTTATACATATGGGAATCACAGTGTATAGCGAATCTGAATCATTTAGCAATGTCTGTGTTATTGACAGCGTGACAAGGCAAATCGCAATTCCAGAAGGATGTGACCTATTAGGTGTGCAATACGATAAGAATGCATGCCTAGTACATTTTCAAATGGATCCATGGCCAACAGAATTATTCGATATGACGAATGCTCAAGTTCGAATCATCTACAAGAATGCTGCTGGAGAGTTTGGATCCTACTTAGTCACGAATAAATTTATTACGAACGGAATCTGCAGCTTTGCCTGGGAAGTTGACGCGAATGCCTTGAAAGAAAAAGGAAACGTTGAATTCTGGGTGTGTGCAGAAATGCTAGATGGTAGCACAGTTAAACGCGAATGGCATACATTGAAAGCTATCGGCAATGTGGCCGAAGGCTTATTGCACGTGACTGGATCAGTGGCCACAGAGTCAAAAGATGAAGTCATGCAGTTATTAGCGTATGCCAAACAAGTGTCGGATGAAGCGGTTAAACAAATCAATTCGACAAAAACAAGTACTTTGTCTGAAATTAAAAAAAATTCAGACAGTGCTTTGAGCTCAATCGCATCCAAACACACAAATGCGATTGATGATATTGAAAACACAAAATCAGCCGCAGTGTTTACAATCAATAATTTGATTGACACTTTAGGTTTGAGTGTTAAAGGAGGAAAAGTATGTCAGAGAATTCGAGTGAAGTAGCTTTAGCAGCATCTGCAGAAACATATGTAGAGAAGTTTCTGGCCACAGATGAGCAATTGACAAGAGTTGCGAACGCACTTGAAAAGATGGTACCTGGATATGAGAAATACAGTGCCGACTATTTTAATTCAATGTTTATTCCACAGAGAACAAGAAAAATCTATGGAACAAAAGTATGGAAGTTTGCGTCAAATCCAACGAGTTCGTGTGAAAAGACACGAGACAATGTTGGATTAGTCTGCCAACCTAGTACAGATATTGTAGAGGGTACAGATGACTACAAGAACATTCCTTTGTTCAAGTGGTATGAGTGTAACTATAAGCGATATGATGATGGTTTTGCATATCCAGTCGCAATGATTGGTGATGGAAACTATCAAGAGACAGGTGCAGTTGACTGTGGTGCTCTGCAGATGACTTTCTATTACAAACAAATCGAAACAGAGAATTATACAGAATGGTTGATTTCTGATTCACCTAATCACGCTTTAGGATTAAAACCTTGGTTTGCTGCAGTGCGTGCAGATGGCACAGTAATGCCTTACTTTATTTATTCTAGATTTCACAGCGTAACCGCAAGTGATGGAAAATTGAGATCTCAACCTGGAAAAGTAGCTATCAACCAAAGCCACGATAACATTATTGTGAACTATCAGAAAAAAGGTCCAGGTTTTTGGGGTTCCGGAATTGATAGACAAACGTTCGGGATCATCATGTTGATGATTAAGTATGCGACTAAAAACTCGCAGACAATCTTCTCAGGGAATACAAACTATTCTATGCAGACGAAATCCAGTGTGGAACGTTCAACAAAAGCTACGTATTTCCCAATTCCGAAAAGTGAAAAAGCATCATGGCAAATTGGATCTAGCGTAATAGTCGGATATGGACGAGATAAAGGTGATGGCTCTGTCGATTTAGATAGAGGAAATTCAACGATGTATAAATACGCATATGCGGCCAAGATTCTAAGAATCGATGATCTAGATGCAGATAACTGTGCGGTATATCTAGATTGCGATCCTTTCGATACAACTCCAGTCACCGGAGGTAGCGCAACACAATACATCTACATGTCTTCGTGGCATTGGGATAGTGGATGCACTGATGTAGTTATTGGCCATCACGATGGATCTCCAACATCGAACACAGATGGAAAACATCCATACAGAATCCAAGGACTAGAATTCAGTGTTGGTGGATGGACGATTCCAGGCGATACAGTCATGGTCTTTAATGCGGATTATTCGAAAGATGTATATCGCGCACCTAGAGGCGTAGCGCATTCGTCATCTGAAGCAACAATCAAGAATACTTATACAAAGATTGGAACGATTCCGGCCAAGGCAGATGGTTCAGATTCGTGGATTGGAGATATCTCTATCGTGGATGGCGCATGGTTCCCATCTGCATTTGGATCAGGAAGTGGCCAGGGTGTAGGCGACTATCTATATGCCGGAGGACAATCAACAAGCGGAACACGAGAATATCTTACGGGCGGTGACCTCAGGCATGGCTCGTATGCCGGCCTTTGTTTCTTGTATTGCTGGCATGGCCTTGGCGGTGCCGGGTGGGGCTTCTTGTCGCTCGATTGATTGTTCAATCGGGGGTTGTAAGGGGGCATCCCCCTTGCATTGTTAGCTAACAATTAAATATTAAATTTAGAGGATTCATGGTAGGGCGGTAACCTCAGGAATGGCTCGAATGCCGGCCTTTGTTACTTGAATTGCAGGAATGGCCTTGGCAATGCCAGGTGGAACTACTTGTCGCATGATTGTTTATAAATTAAATACATTAACCATGTCTCGCGAGCCCAGGAAACTGGAGTAAGCCATCATATAGATGCTCACATCGACAACGTCATGTTGTGATGTAAAATTTTGTGACGAACGTAGACTAGTAGACTTTTTGTCGAAACCCTATACACAAACAATCGAAAAAGGATTTAAAGTTCAATGAAAAGAAAATGTAAAAATGTAGATATTACTGATTTAGATTTAATAAAAGACTGTATACATAGATGTCTTCAAAAGAAAAAGAAGACAAGACCAGATATTGTCAGACTATTCGATACATATGGTGATATAGATAACATTGCACTTGTACTGCAGAAAGAATTGATGTGCAGACAGTTGGATCTAGTACCTATATGGTATCGAACGATATATGATGTCGGTTCTCAAAAAGCAAGAGTTATCGGCATCCAGGACATCAAACAACAGATATATGACTATATCGCAGTGGCTGGATTGTCTGAATTGATTGCAGGATTAGGAAAGTACCAGTGTGCTTCTTTACCGGATAGAGGACAAATTTATGGAGCTTTGGCCATACATCGATGGTTGTCGGAAAAGCACAATGGAAAATACAGAATCAACTATGTGTGTAAGTTCGATATCCGTAAATATTATGAATCGATTCCGCAGGACACGATTATTGCTTGGCTAGAAAAAAGAGTTAAGAATGAGCATCTTATGTGGCTTATAAAGACTCTGATCAGGACATTCAAAAAAGGTTTAAGTATTGAATCATATCTATCACAGTACCTTGGTAATCTGTTTTTGATGGATGTATATCACAAGATTCAGGAAAGATCATACAGAGTCAGACATAAAAGAAATGGAACAATTCAAAGAGTTAATCTTATTTATAAAACATTATTCTATATGGATGATTTATTTATCGCAGGATCTAATTCTAAAGATATGATGCGTGCAGTAGAAATACTGGAAGAAGAAATGCGCACTAAAGGATTGGATCTTAAAGATTCCTGGCGATGTTTCAAAATTGGTGATGATGATTTTGTGGATATGATGGGATTTAAAATCTATCGCGATCACATAACTATTCGAAGAAAAACTTTCCGACACATTAGAAGAGCAGTCACTAAGTTCAGAAGAAATCCGAACAGCGTGACTAACGCGAAGACATTGTTATCTTATAAAGGCTTATTGGAACATTCTGATTCTCAACAATATCTAAAAAGTAATAATCTATTTGCCTTGTTTAAAAAGGCTAGAAAGGTTGTGTCTAAATATGATAAGACAAAAATTCTACAAGAAAATGCCAAATGTGCAGACGTTTACGTTTGAGGATAAAGTTTATGTTTATGTTTATTTGAATGAGACAGAAGGAGATACAGAGCCTACAGAAATGTGTCCTTCTGAACACTACTATGAATATGATTACAACGAATTCTGTGAATTGACTTCAAACATTGATTTGAATGATTTGAAGAACAATCCGGAAAACTACTTAGATTATGAGCCAGTGCCAACACTTAGTGCTGCAGAAAAAATCCAGGCACAAGTGTTATACACTGCCATGATGACAGATACAATTTTGGAGGGTTAGGAAAATGGAACATTCAGAATTATTTGAAAAAATCAAAATGTACTATCGTGCCAAAGTGTGGCCACTAACTGCAGTTAAGAATGCGGTCAAAAAAGGTTTGATCACACCAGAAGAATATAAAGAAATTACTGGAAAGGTATACAAGTAGGAGGGCAAAAGCATGGAATTAAATGAAACAGTAGAGTTGATGAACTCTGCAGACTATAAAGATAGATTTAAAGGTGAGTATTTTCAAGTGAAGATTCGTCACGACAAATTAAAAGCCATGTGTGACAAATGGGACGAAGGAAAGCTAAACTTCAAACCAACTTGTCCAAGAGAAATCTATGATCTTCAATTAGATGCCATGAAACGATATATGGACATCTTAGTTATTCGTGCAAAAATCGAAAATGTTGAGTTGATCTAGGAGGAATTGTATATGAATTTTGCATCTGCGTTTATATCTATGACACGTGGCCACAAGGTTGCGCGTAGTCACTGGAGTGGATATTGGCATATCGTTGATGGAATCATCATGATCCATACGAAAGATGGTATTGATTTAAAATTAACGGATTCAGACGATATTGTATACACAATCAGCAATTGTGCATGTGATGACTGGCACATTGTTGATAACTATGGAGTTAGCAAGGAGAGATAGAATATGGAACAATTAAAAAATGCTAAATGGTGGAGTGCAGCATGCACACGCTGCTTAAAAACAATGTGTCAGACTGCGATTGCGATGATTGGAACATCACAAATGATGGAACAAGTGGATATTAAAGTTGTAGTATCAAGCACTGCCTTGGCCGGAATCTTGTCACTTTTGACATCGTTGGCCGGACTTCCTGAAGTAGATACAACGAAAGAAAATTAGTGAGGGCGCTGGTAATGAACTTTGTGATTACTAGTGAACAGATTGTATGGTGTCTTACTTTTATTGGCCTTGTCTGGGCCACTGTTAAGATTATCAAGGAATTAAAAAAGCCTAGCGATGATCTTAAAGAAACGGTGAAAAGACATACAGAATTATTACATCGAGATAACGAGCGATTAAATTCACTTGAAAAGATTACACTCAATCAAGAAGGCATCAACCGCAAATTAGAGGAGCATACTCGCATTCTGTCTGACCACGATGAACGGCTAGAAGAGGATAAAAAAAGAGGCGACTTGATGTTAAAAGCGAACATGGCCATCCTCGATGGAATGTTATCGGAAGATGATAAAGAAAGCCTAAAGGCTACACGAAAGGAAATTCAGGACTTTTTAGTCGAGAAGAATTAGGAGAACAGAATCATGGAAGAAAAAGAAGTAAAATTTGAAGAATTATCAGAAGAAGCTCAATCAGAGCTATCAAACGGAAAAGAAGAAGGTGAAGATGAATGTCATACTCAAGCTTAACAAATAAATATATTCCTGCTAGTGCAGACAACTATATGCGCGGTAGAGGAGGTTACAAAGTATGTAAGATTACACCGCATCATATGGCTTGTAAATGGTCAGCAGAGACTTGTGCTAGATCATTTCAGGTAGCTGGAAGGGAAGCTAGTGCCAACTACTGTATTGGTTCAGATGGTACAATTGTTGCAAATGTCGATGAAGAAAATCGTGCATGGACATCAAGTAATTACTACAATGATTGTCAATCAATTACAATTGAAATTGCTAACGATAATACAGATACGTGGACGATCTCACCTAAAGCATGGAATGCATTGGTAAATCTATGCGTGGATGTATGTAAACGATATAGATTCAGATTGAATTACACTGGTAATGCGAATGGCAGTTTAACCGAACATAGAATGTTTACTGCGACCGCTTGTCCGGGCCCTTATTTACATTCGAAAATGCCACAGTTAGCACAAGAAGTAAATGCTAGATTGGATGGTCAAACTGTAGCTCCAACACAACCAAGTACTCCAAGCGCTCCAAGTGGTGAAAAGTACTCTACTGGTACTCCAATTTGCACAAATACATTAAGTGTAAATTGCAATGGAACAGGTAAAGTTTATAAAGGTGATTGGAGTGGTTCTATTGGCAAAGTGATTAAAGGTGCTAAATATCCATATCGTGTAGATCGTAATGGGGTAGCGATTGGATGGACAAATGATACAGGAACTGATACAGACCCTCATATTCCTGGAGGAAGTACTCAATCAGTTCAAACTGTTTTAAATGGTATTCCGTCAGATTTCAACAGAGAAAGTGCTACATTCTATCCAAATACAACTTTGAAGATTAGAAAAGCACCAACTGAAAAAGGAATTGATACAGGATTGTACTACTCTAACGGAATGTCCGTTCGATACGACGGATATGTAAAACGTGAAGGATTCGTTTGGATCAGTTGGATTAGTGCATCGAGTGGAGAACGTAGATGGATGAAAGCTGGTGTATTAAATTCAAAAGGATACAATACTAATCCATATGGAAGATTTGCTTAAAATTTAATAAAATAAGACATAAAACTGTACAAAATGTACGTAAAAGTTGAACTATATACTATATTTTTAATGACTAAATCGAACCTACGTGTAAAGCGTAGGTTCTTTTTACTGATCAAATCATTGGCATAATTTTTTCTTTTTTTT
>NZ_DBMEXE010000003.1:16114-24569 GCF_056804935.1 Holdemanella sp.
ATAAATTTCTTTAAAAAATAAAATAAATAGAGAATTTGTAGAAAATTTAATCAAAATATGAGAATATAAAAATAGCTAGAGACATATATATAATATAGAGAGACTTTTTAATTTTCTTAGTTAAAAGTCTCTTTTTTTTCGTATATGAGTATATGAGAATAAAAAGAGAAGCTATTTTATGGTATGCCATCCAATATGATGGAGATTGGAATAAAATTGGCAATGCGATAAAGGCACATGAAAACTATTCCATCATTGCATATCCATATCCTTATCTTACAATTGTTGATGAGATGTATCCCGAAGCCTTTAAACATTTAAGATATCCGCCATGGATTATTTTTTATCAGGGTAATGTTTGTTTGTTGAAAGAAAAAGGTGTAGGTATAGTAGGAGCTAGAAACTGTTCAGTGCAGGCACTGCAAAATACGGATACAATCGTACAAAGGCTCCAATCCAAGTATGTCATTGTATCTGGGCTTGCCAAAGGTATTGATGCCAGGGCCCATTTGAATGCATCAAAAACAATTGGTGTGCTTGGTTGTGGGATCAATGTGATTTATCCAAAGGAAAACACGTTTTTATTTGAAAGGATGAAAAAAAGCGGATTGATCATTAGTGAATATCCCATGCATGTGAAGCCTTTGGCTTATCACTTTCCATGGCGTAATCGCTTGATTGCCGCTTTAAGTAGCAACTTAGTTGTGATTGAGGCAACCTATAAAAGTGGAACAATGATTACTGTGAATGAATGTCTCGAATTGAGTGTTCCTATTTATTGTGTGCCTACAGCTTTTCAAGATGAAAAGTATCAAGGATGTAACTACTTGATTAGTAATGGAGCCAATATTTTGGTGGATATAAAAGACATTGATGATATCTGAGGATTGACAAATTGAAATTTTTAATGTTTTATATAGCGTGAATATGGGGGAAACAAATGAAAAAACATTTAGTTATTGTGGAGTCGCCTTCCAAATCGAAGACGATTGAAAAATATTTAGGAAAAGAATACAGAGTTGTTTCCAGCAAAGGCCATGTATGTGATTTGGCGACAAGCGGAAAAGAAGGTTTAGGAATTGATGTAGATCATGATTTCGAACCTAAATATAAAATTAGCAAAGAGAAAAAAGAAGTAGTGAAAGAATTAAAAGAGTACGCTTCTAAAGCACAAGATATCTATCTTGCCAGTGACCCGGACCGTGAAGGGGAAGCAATCGCATGGCATTTAGCGCGTGTATTAGATTTAAATACAGAAGACAATAATCGTATTGTTTTCCATGAAATCACGAAGCCTGCAATTCTTGAAGCTATGAAAGAACCAAGAAAAATTGATATGGACCTCGTGAAATCACAAGAAACACGTCGTATGTTAGATCGAATTATTGGGTTTAAACTCAGCAAATTGCTGCAGAATAAAATCCAGTCTAAATCTGCAGGACGTGTGCAATCTGTGGCGTTGAAATTGATTGTTGATCGTGAAAATGAAATCAAGGCGTTTAAACAAGAAGAGTATTGGACGATTCATGCACAATGTAAAAAGCAGAATAAAGCATTTGAAGCAGATTTAGTGAAGGTTGAAGGTAAAAAGCCTAAAATCAAAAATGAAGAAGAAGCTAAAGCATTGTTAGAAAGATGTAATGGAGAATATATTGTTTCATCGATTTCTAAAAAGCAGAAAAAGAAACAACCTAAACTTCCATTCACAACATCGACTATGCAGCAGGAAGCCAGTACAAAATTAGGATTTGGTGCAAAGAAAACAATGAGTGTAGCTCAAAAAATGTATGAAGGTATTGATTTAGGTGGAAATATGGAAGGTTTGATTACGTATATGCGTTCGGACTCAACACGTTTATCTGATATTTTCGTTTCAGATGCCAAGGAATTCATCACAAATACATATGGTAAAGAATATGTTGGACATGTACATCAAAAGAATGGTAAAAATACGCAGGACGCACATGAAGCCATTCGACCAACAAACATTAATCATACACCCGAATCCATCAAAGACCATTTAACGAATGATCAATATCGTTTATATTCACTGATTTATGCGCGTACTTTGGCATCTTTAATGAAAGATGCTGTATACGATGTGACGAGTGTTAAAATCACAAACAACGATTTAGAATTTAGTGCAAGCGGACAAACTATGACTTTTGATGGTTACTACAAAGTATATTCTAAATATGAAAAACAAAGCGATGCTTTACTTCCTAAGTTGGAAGAAAATGAAGCTTTAAAAAATGTAACTCCAACTTCAAAGCAGCACTTTACAGAACCACCAGCACGTTATACAGAAGCACGCCTGATTAAAGATCTTGAAGAAAAGTCAATTGGTCGTCCAAGTACATATGCGACAATTATTGATACTTTACAAAAACGTGGCTATGCCTCATTAGAAAAGGCAAGTGAAACTTCAAAGACGAAGGTATTTATTCCTAGTGAGCAGGGGATTTTGACAAATGAAAAACTACAACAGTATTTCTCAAGTGTCATTAACGTAGAATATACGGCAGATATGGAAAAAACTTTGGATGAAATTGCCGAAGGAAACGAGGACTCTGTATCTTACATGCACAAATTTTATGATAAATTTGCTCCTCTTGTAGAAGATGCCTATGAAAAAATGCCAAAGAAGGAATTAGAACGTGTAGGACGTACTTGCCCTGAATGTGGTGGAGAGCTTGTTTATCGTAATGGTCGTTTTGGTAAGTTTATTTCTTGTATTAACTTTCCAACATGTCGCTACACTGAAAATGATGAAGAAGAACTTCCAGAAGAGGCAAAAGAAGAAAAAATCTGTCCAAACTGCGGAGCTAAGATGGTGATTAAAAGAGGTCGTTATGGCCAGTTCTGGGCATGTTCAAATTATCCGGAATGCAAAACTATCGAATCTTTGAAAAAGAAGGCGAAACCTGAGCCAACAGGTGAAATGTGTCCGGAGTGTGGACATGAGCTTGTCAGAAGAAAATCACGTTTTGGGACAACTTTCATTGGTTGTTCAAATTATCCAAAATGCCACTATATAAAAAAAGAACCTAAGAAAACAGAGGAAGATAAATAATGGAACAAGTTACGGTTGTAGGAGCAGGACTTGCCGGATGTGAGGCAACGTGGCAGCTCGTAAAAAGAAATATTCCAGTGCGATTAATTGAAATGCGCCCTAAAAAGGAAAGTCCAGCCTTTCATACAGATCGATTTGCGGAACTTGTATGTTCGAATTCACTTCGATCCAATGCGATGAATAATGCGGTAGGTATTTTAAAAGAGGAATTACGCCAAATGGATTCATTGATTATGAAATCAGCAGATATGCATGCTGTACCAGCTGGAAGTGCGTTGGCAGTTGATCGCGAGACTTTTTCACAATATATTACTGATACAATCAAAAATCATCCATTGGTTGAAGTTGTCAATGAAGAAATGACAGCTTTACCCCAAGGACCATGCATTATCGCAACAGGACCTTTGACAAGTGATTCTCTAGCGAAGGCTATACATGATTTCACTTCTGAAGATACTTTCCATTTCTATGATGCAGCAGCACCTATTATTGAAAAGGATTCGATTGATTTTAGTAAAGCCTACTATAAGTCTCGCTATGACAAAGGTGAAGCAAGTTATATCAACTGTCCGATGAATGCGGATGAATTTGAAACATTCTATGATGCATTGATTCATGCAGAATGTGTGAATTTGCACGATTTTGAAAAAGAAACATATTTTGAAGGTTGTATGCCCATTGAGGAAATGGCACGTCGTGGAAAGAAGACTATGTTGTTTGGGCCATTAAAGCCGGTGGGATTGGAAAAAGACAAGGATTCACATCCAGTTGCCGTAGTTCAGTTACGCCAAGATAATGTAGCTGCAAGTATGTACAATATTGTTGGTTTCCAGACACATTTAACTTGGCCTGAACAAAGAAGAGTTTTCTCTTTGATTCCTGGATTAGAAAATTTGAAAATTACTCGTTATGGTGTTATGCATCGAAATTCTTATTTATCAAGTCCAATTGTTTTAAAAGAAACATATCAATCAAAGAAACGTGATGATTTATTCTTTGCCGGACAATTAACGGGAGTTGAAGGCTATGTTGAATCTTGTGCATCCGGATTGATTGCCGGAATCAATATGTCGTTGTATATGCAAGGTAAAGAACCAATTTGTTTTGGAAATACTTGTGTGATGGGTTCACAAGCATACTATATTACGCATTGTGATCCAAAACATTTCCAGCCAATGAATGCAAACTTTGGCATTATGCATTTAAACGAAAAATGTAAGAAACATGAGCGTAAAGAAAAATTTGCTGCTCAGGCACTTTCTCGTATTCAAGAAATTCAGGAACAAGTCAATGGATGAGTTGATTGATCGTTTTCTAAAATATATATATCGAAAGAATACGCAATCAGATAAAACTATCGAATCGTATAAAAATGATTTGAACCAATATAAAGAATATTTATTAAGTCAATCTATTGATTCTTTTGAATCGTGTGATAGATTGACTTTTATGAATTTTTTAGCTACATTGGATCATTTAAAATCCAGTTCGATTGCACGTAAAATGAGTGTATATCGTTCTTTCTATGCGTATTTGGCAGAGTATATGGGTATCAATGAAAACCCTTTATTAGGGATACAGACACCAAAGAAGTCAAAACAAATTCCAGATTTTTTATTTGTAGAAGAAATTCAGGAATTTTTAAATTCTTATGAAGATAACAAAGAAGATCAATATCGTGATCGCATATTATTTACGATGATGTATGCATGTGGATTACGTGTTAGTGAATGTGTTTCTTTGGAATGGAATCAAATTGATTTCAACAATCGAATCGTGCATATTCGAGGTAAAGGGGATAAAGATCGTATTGTACCTTTTTATCAAGGCTTTGAAAAAGAATTGTTGGATTATAAAAATAGTTTTTGGTCAAAATATGCAGTGGATGATCATGTATTTGTGAATTTAAGAGGTAAACAATTAACTTCTCGTGGTATTCAGTATTTAATGGATAAACATGCCAAAGCCATTGGAATGCATATGAAATTGCATCCACATATGTTGAGACATAGTTTTGCGACACATTTATTAGATAATGGAGCAGATATTCGTGTTGTTCAAGAGTTACTAGGACATTCATCTTTATCAACAACACAAATTTATACGCATGTGACTACAGCACAGTTAGTGAAGGCTTATAAAAAAGCGCATCCTTTTGAAAAATAACATCTTGCAAGTTAAAAAGGTTATTGCTATAATGTAAAAGCGCGTGATTGCGCTTATAACACACATCATGGATTCGTGTGCCCGTGCACATCAGTGTTGCATGCGTCTGAAATGATGGAGGAGAAACGGAAAGGTAGGACTATTATGTCAATCGTATCAATGAAGAAAATGTTAGAGAACGGTGTTCACTTTGGTCACCAGACTCGCCGTTGGAACCCAAAGATGAAACCATTCATCTACACAAGTCGCAACGGGGTTTATATCGTAGATTTAAACCAAACTCAAGCACAAATCGAAGCTGCTTACAATGAATTAAAAGCAATTAGCGAACGTGGAGGAAAAGTATTGTTCGTAGGAACAAAGAAACAAGCTGCAGAAGTTGTTGAAGAACAAGCTTTACGTTCAGGATCTTTCTACGTTAACAAACGTTGGTTAGGTGGTTTATTAACAAACTTCCGTACAATCCAAAAACGTATTAAACGTTTAGTAGAAATCGAAGAAATGGAAGCTAGCGGAAAAATCGAAGTTTACACTAAGAAAGAACAAGCTAACTTACGTAAAGAAAAAGCTAAATTGGAAGGTTCTTTAGGTGGAATCAAAGAAATGAAGAAACTTCCAGATGCATTAGTTGTTATTGATCCAAAAGAAGAACACAATGCAATCGCTGAAGCTAAAAAATTAGGAATCCCTGTATTCGCTATGTTAGATACAAACTGTGATCCAGAAGATGCTGATTTTGCAATCGCTTCTAATGATGATGCAGTTCGCTCAATCAAATTAGTTACAACAATCTTAGCAGACGCTATCGTTGATGCTAAGGGTGGTCTATTAGAAATGGCTTACTTAGATGAAACTGAAGATGATGTAACTATGGAAGACGTAATCAAAAATGTTGAAGCACAAATCGCTGAAAACGAACGTCGTCGTCGTCAAAGAAATGAAGAACGTAGAAAACGTAACTTCGAACGTAAAAACCGTCGTCCTTTCAATAAGAAAAATGATGACGCAAAACCAGCTGCAAAAGCTGAAGAAGCAAAAGCTGCTGAATAATAAAAAAATATAGGAGGATGCTAAAATGGCTATCACTGCTGCTCAAGTAAAAGAATTACGTGAAAAAACAGGTGCTGGTATGATGGATTGCAAAAAAGCCTTAACTGAATGTGAAGGTGACATTGCAAAAGCTGTTGACTGGTTACGTGAAAAAGGAATCGCAAAATCTGCTAAAAAAGAAGGACGTATCGCTGCTGAAGGTTTAACTCGTGTTGCTGTTAGTGGAAACACTGCTGTATTATTCGAAGTTAACTCAGAAACAGACTTCGTAAGTAAGAACGAACAATTCTTAGGTTTAATGGATACTTTACAAGAAGCAATTCTTGCAAACAAACCTGCTACAACTGAAGAAGCTTTAAATGTTCAAACTGCTGAAGGAACTATCAATGATTTAATCATCAATGCTACTGCTACTATCGGAGAAAAAATTTCTTTCCGTCGTGTTGCTGTTGTTGAAAAAGCAGATGATGAAATCTTTGGTTCATACATGCACATGGGTGGATCAATTTCTGCTGTTGTAGTTGTTAAAGGAACTCAAGATGCTACTGTAGCTAAAAACTTAGCAATGCAAGTTGCTAGTATGGCTCCAAAATATGTATCTCAAGCTGAAGTACCAGGTGAAGAAGTTGAACACGAGCGTGAACTTCAATTACAAATGATGAAGGCTGATCCTAACATGGCTAAAAAGCCAGAAAAAGTATTGGAAGGAATCTTAAAAGGAAAAGTTGATAAACACTTTAAAGACCAATGCTTATTAGATCAAGAATATTTCTTAGAACCTAAAACTAAGGTTTCTCAATTCTTGAAAGACAACAAGGCTGAAGTAGTAACTTTCGTACGTTTCCAAACTGGTGAAGGTATCGAAAAACGCGAAGAAAACTTTGCTGAAGAAGTTGCTGCTCAAATGGCTAAGTAATTTATCTTTTACTTTAAAACCCTTGGAAATTCCAAGGGTTTTTCTTTTTAAATAGCGTAATATAGTGTATAATTGTTGTGACAATTCAATAAGGAGCAATATTATGTATAAACGTGTTTTATTAAAATTAAGTGGCGAAGCTTTGTCTAGCCCTGAAGCTGCTTTTGATCCAGAAATCTTAAAAAGATTGGCAAAAGAGTTAAAAGAAGTACAAAAATTAGGGGTAGAATTAGCAATTGTTGTCGGTGGTGGCAACTTCATTCGTGGTAAGATGATGGCTGAAATGGGAATGAACCGTGCTCAAGCCGATTATATGGGTATGTTAGGTACTGTAATCAACGCTTTAGCTGTTCAAAATGCATTAGAACAAGAAGGCGTTCAAACTCGAGTGCAGACAGCTGTTGAAATGCAAAAGGTTGCAGAACCATTCATCTTAAGACGTGCTTTACGTCACTTGGAAAAAGGAAGAATCGTTATTTTTGGAGCTGGTACAGGTTCTCCATACTTCTCAACAGATACAACTGCAGCATTACGTGCATCTGAAATTAATGCAGATGTTATCTTGATGGCTAAAAATGGTGTTGATGGAGTTTATGATTCAGATCCAAAGAAAAATCCAAATGCTAAGAAATACGATACACTAAATTATATGGACGTATTAAACGAAGGCTTACAAGTCATGGACTCAACAGCTATTAGTATGTGCATGGATAATGATATTGATTTAGTTGTTTTCAATATGAATGAACCTGGTAATATTGTCAAAGCAGTTCGCCGTGAAGTTAACGGTACAACAATCACTAAAAAGAAATAAGGAGAATTAAAATGAGTGATATTTTATTAAATGCAGAAGAAAAAATGATGGGTGTTATTGATAATTTAGAATCAAACCTTCGTCAAATCCGTACTGGACGTGCCAGTGGACAAATGTTAGAACGTGTACAAGTTGAATATTATGGTGCAATGACACCAATCAACCAGATGGCTCAGATTTCTGTTGTTGAAGGTACACAACTTGTTATTAAACCTTATGATCGTTCAATCATTAAAGATATTGCACACGCAATTCAAGCTGCTAACTTAGGATTGAATCCTCAAGCAGAAGCAGATGTCATTCGTATTCAAGTTCCTCAATTAACTGAAGATCGTCGTAAAGAATTAGCTAAAGATGCACAAAAATATAGTGAAGAAGCTAAGATTGCGATTCGTAACGTACGTCGTGATGCGAACGACGCTATTAAAAAAGATAA
>NZ_DBMEXE010000004.1:0-6930 GCF_056804935.1 Holdemanella sp.
CAAAATATACAAAAAAAGACAATTTCATTTCGAAAATTGCCTATATACAATAAAAAGCCCATGTCCTTACGAAAAGGTATAGGCTTTTGTCAACAATCTGAAGCGTGAACTATTCACGCTTTTTACTTACAATCGTCCCCCTTGCAGTCAATACATGAGCGCACGCATTTACTACCCTTTAATTTTTTAAAACTCTCTTCACTAATTGTATGTTCCATACGACAAGCTTCTTCTTCTGCAAGAACAGGTTCTACACCAGCATGAAGCAATTGATTCTTAAAATAAATATGCCTTTCATACACTTGACTCGCCTGTTTTTGTCCTTGTTCTGTAAAGAATAAATATCCTGTTTTATCCGTATAAATCAATTCTTTTTCTTTTAAGTCTTTCAAAGCATGTGAAACACTCGGCTTAGAAAAACCTAGAGCTGCCGCCACATCAATAGCACGAACATTCTCTTGTTGAGACTTTAATACATATATTGTTTCTAAATAATCTTCCTGAGATTGTGTTAGCTGCATTTCTATTCCTCCGGTTAGTTTTAACTTACCATAAAAGTATAACAAAATTTCACATAAGATTCAAAACTTTTGCACAAAAAATAAAGTTAAGATACACTAGTAAAGTAAATTTACGCAAAAGGAGAACAAAAAATGTTTAAATGTAATAAATTATTAGGCGTATCTCTAGCAGCCGTTATGAGCATTTCAGCCACTGCCACGAACGTATTCGCAATCGATACATCTGTTATAGATGAAAAATGGGGTAAACCAACCGTTGTATATGGTGGTGGTTTAAGTGAAGATCAAATCCAAAGTACACGTGAATTATTTGATATTGAAGATACAAATAACGTCTACGAAACAAGTGTTGATGCCAACGACTTATACAACTATTTAGGAATTGCTGGTGGAGATACATCCAGTTTAATTTCAAGTGTTATGGTTCAAAAACAAGATTCTGGTACAGGTGTAAAAGTAAAGATCATCACACAAAGCAATATCACAAAGATCACATCCAACCAATATGCCAACGCCGCAATTACAGCAGGTGTCAGTGATGTTGAAATCGATGTTGCTTCCGTTTCAAAAGTAACCGGAGAATCTGCTTTAACTGGTGTTTACAAAGCGTTAGAAGCTAACGGAGAAACACTAGATCCAGATCGTACACAAGTTGCACAAGATGAGCTTGAAACAACAAACGAAATTGCTCAAAATAATGCGGACGATTCTAATTTTGACTCTGCCCGCTTAGATCAGGCTTTAGTAGAAATCAAACAAGAGCTTGCCCAAATCAAACAGAACCAAGGTAGTGCTGCAACTACCGAACAAGTTGAACAAGTCGTACAGGATGCTTTGAAGAAATTTAATTTAAGTGACATCATCTCTCAAGACGATATTGATAAATTGATTGCATTCGCCAAGAAATATCAAAACACTTCAGCTATTGACTCACAAGAAGTATTAAATCAATTAAACAAATTGTCTGGCAGTTTAAAAAATCAATTATCTGGATTATTCAACAAAGCCCAATCTGAAGGATGGTTTGACAAGATTATTAACTTCATTAAAAGTCTCTTTAACTAAAATAAGGAAGTCTTAAGCGACTTCCTTTTCATTTGCCATACGATATATTTCAAGCATATCCATTTCATCCAACTCTTTAAATTTTCCAATTGTGCGCGTATGCTCAAAGCTGCATTTGTATGTTAATTCATACAATTCCGGTTCTGTACACTTACGTTTTAACAATCCTTGAATACTTGTCGGCATGCCGATACTTCTAAAGAATTCTTCCATCTTTTCAATAGTATTCAAAGCGCAAGATAATGTATCCGAATCATCCAAGCCAAACACACGATGTCCAAGCTTGGCAAATCGCGTTGGATTTTCCATATATACATGATTTGCCCAACTATCCCAAATGGCCGCAAGACCTGCACCATGTGCTACATTAAACATTCCACTTAATTCATGTTCCAATTGATGGCAAGCCCAATCTCCTAAAGAGCGATCTCCAGTCATGTCATTGTGTGAAACACTACCTGCCCACATAATTTCAGAGCGTGCCTGCTCGTTAGAAGGATCTTCTAAAAGAATTTTTGCGTTTTTTATGACAGTACGGACTAAACTTTCTGCCATTTGATCTACCAAATCCAATGTTTGGTATGGCGTAAAATATCGTTCCAATGTATGCATAATAATATCCGTACACCCACACATTGTTTGATATCGAGATACAGTATATGTTAATTCTGGATTTAAAATAGAAAATTTAAAATATCCATAATCACTGCTTAAACCACGTTTCAGATTACCATCTTCATTTGTGATTACGCTTGAATTGCTCATTTCACTGCCTGTTGCGGATAGTGTTAAGATACACCCCATAGGTAAAGCACCCTTCACCTTTTTCTTTTTTGCGTAATAATCCCAGACAGCACCCTCATTATAAACGCCATACGCAATGCCTTTGCTTGAGTCTAAAACGCTTCCTCCACCAACAGCAAGAATAAAGTCAACTCCTTCTTCTTTACAAATTTGAATTCCTTCGTTCACCTTTGAAAGTAGTGGATTGGCAACAACACCTCCACACAAACAATAGGCAATATTTTCTTCATCAAGTGCCTTTTTCACTCGATCCAAAAGACCGGATTGAATGGCACTTTTCCCTCCATAATGAATCAATACTTTCTTCGGATGATATTCTTGTAAAATCTTTCCAACCCTTTGTTCCTCATCTTTACCAAAATACACTTTTGTTGGTGCATAAAACTTAAATTTTTCCATGTTTACCCCTTTTAAATCTTTTTCATTGAAACAGCTTCAATCAACAAGCTAAGACCAGCCACAACCAAATAGGTCGCAATAATATAATTAATGACTAAAGCACTTTGGAATGGCATTACCAAAAAAATAATACCTAACAACAGATTGACCCAACCTGTCAAACTTAAATATTTCGTATCGATCACTCTAAAGAAACTAAGTCTAGACCCCCAAGTAATCTTTTGAATACCATTAACCAATAGCACAAATGCAAACAAGAATGTCAATGTACTTACAGTAATTGTAACTGGCATCGTGCATAATAAACAACCTAGCAAAATATTTAAGATACCACTGGCTAGCCACATTGCATCTCTAAAGAAGAAGGTTGTTGTGATATATGAATAAATTTCACATGCACCCCAAACAATCAAGCCAATGGCTGCGATAATTTGAATCGTTGTGAATACCTTTTCTGGAAACGCAAAACATAAAATACCAATAAGAATCAATACTATACTTAATATTATACTCATTCTTTTAGCCTTTTTATACCTTTCATTCCATTGTGTTGTGAATTCATCAATATAATCATAATCAGAATCAAACCATTTCATAAGTAACATCTCCTTTATGATTTCAGTATAACACTATTTTTAGCACTTTCAACGTCGTAGTGCTAGACACATTTCAAATTCTGTCTATTATTGTAAATTTATGTCATCAATGATAAACTTTTACTTGTCGAAAAAAAGGAGATTTTAAATGTTTAAAAAATACCTGATTGTGTTTTTTGTATCTATGGTACCCCTTATTGAACTTCGTGGAGCCATCCCAATCGCAGCCGGAATGGGATTACCATTTATACAATATTATATAATTGCGATTATTGGAAATATGATTCCTGTTCCCTTCATCTATTTCTTTGCCAGAAAGATTCTTGTCTGGGGAGCTGACAAGCCAGTTGTCGGAAATTTCTTTACGTGGTGTCTAGAAAAAGGTGAAAAAGGTGGTAAAAAATTACAAGCCACTGCAGGAAAAGGATTGTTTGTAGCCCTATTATTATTTGTGGGTATTCCATTACCAGGAACAGGAGCCTGGACTGGTACACTTGCCGCTAGTATCTTAGATATGAATTTCAAATCGAGTGTACTAGCCGTTATGTTAGGTGTCATTTTAGCTGGTATCATCATGGCTCTTGCGAGTATGGGATTGTTTGGAGCACTTGGAGCACTATTCTAATAGTGCTTTTTCTTTTATCTAAAAGAAAAAAGGTTTGAAAAAAAATCAAACCTTACTTAAACATATTGTGCCTGAAAAAATAAACAGTCGCAATTACACAAGCTAAAATAGCTACAAAACTTGGAAACCATACAAATGGGAATGGCAACTGTACGTTCATCCCATAGAATCCAAAAATAATATTTGGGATAGCCATAACAATTGTGATTACAGTCAATTTATTCATGACAATGTTCATATTATTAGAAATAATACTCGCAAACGTATCCATCGTACCTGCCATTGTGTTTGAGTAAATGTTACACATCTCGATGGCCTGATGGATTTCAATCATTACGTCTTCCAACAAATCTTCATCCTCTTCATATAATTGAATCTGTTTCCCACGCATAATCTTACTTAATGTAACCTCATCTGATTTTAAAGATGTTGAAAAGTAAACCAATGACTTTTCTAAGCCTAACATTTCAATCAATTCATCATTTTCTACAGACTGATGCAAACGCGTTTCTGTTCGACTTGATAAGCGGTCAATTTGGCGTAAACAAATCAAGAAACGTTGTGAAATACGCAATGCCAAAAGTAAGAAAAATCTTGTTTTTAAACGTGTATCCATACCTTTTATTCTACCTTGTGACATTTCTAAAATACTCCAGTTTTCATATAAACTGATTGTCACAACATACCCCTTTAAAATCACAATACCAATTGGCAATGTAGAATAGGTTGAATCAATTGAATCATCATCTTCATTTTCTGCACTTGGGTAGTCAAAGATAATCAACACTTGTCTAAAATCATCATCATAATCAATATGTGAACTTTCTTCTTCATCCAACGAAGATTTTACAAATTCAGGTAAGATTCCTATTTGTTCAATCAAAAAATTTCTTTCTTCTTCCGTAGGTGCAACCGCATTGATCCAGCATCCTGGTTCTGGTTCTGCAATTCTGCGTGTTCCATCTTCAAACGTTTTATAAAATTCTAACACAATTTGTCCTCCTTATATCTTAAACGAAGACAAATCTCATGTCTCCGAACGTATTTGTTTTTTCATAATTATAATAACTCGGGTCTGGAGACATGTTTTCACCTACTTTCATACATTAATTATTGTATCATATCCATGTCAAAATCTCGTGAATTTTCACAAAAAAATGACTAGTATAAACTAGTCATAAGGTTTGTATTCAACTGTTTCTTTGTCAAAATCAATAAATAACTGGAATGCATTACGATTTTCATCTTCATCCCAAATTTCCACAAACTTAGGAGTCACTTCAATTAAGATTTCTGTATCAATGTGTGAATATGCATTATAGCTTTGCCACAAAAATTCTTTATATTTCTTTTCAAAAATACGTCCTGGCTCATCAACAACCAAACCTAAGTTTTTAGCTGTTCCCTCTACTTGCACTCCATTAAAGCACATAGCTACTTTATCATTTTTGAACAATTGTTGTGTTTTTCTAAAGTTTTTGTCTGTCTTAAAATAAATCTTGTCATTGTAGAAAACGCAACTTACATTTCTTACCATAGGATAATCATCCACACAGCTAGCCAAAGCCATGATTTTATAATCCCCTAATTTTTCATCCATAATTTTTTTTGCTTCTAAAAGTTCCATGTTTTTCCTAACCTTTCATAACTAATATTAAAACTGCAATTGATACAATAATAAATGCACTGACAATTCCCACATCTTTTGTAAGTCCTTCACTTGTATTAGACTGTGGAACAAACTGCGTGCTTCTCAGTGCATTTACAAGTGGTTTGTAGATCAACATTGCACAGGCTGCATTTAATGTACATTTAATAATATTGAATGGAACAATACCTGGAAGTAACATACCGACCACTGCACTTCTTGGCATTTGATAATAAATTGGTGTAATAATGTAGTTCCATAATGTCATACTCAATGTGCAGCATACAGTTCCTAATACCAAGCCGATGATAGCTCCTTTTTTAGAGTGTTTATACTTATAGATGCAGGCTGCAACACATGCGAATGTACAAGTTGAAATCACATTCATCAAAACATCTAATAAATTTCCTCCACGGAATACGATTTCTAAAAACGAACACAATAGACTCATAATAAAAGATGTCATAGGACCATAAATAAATCCTGCAATCACAATAATGATATCTTTTGGATCGTAGCTTAGAAAAGATACGGCTGGTACAATTGGAAATTGTATCAATAAGTTTAAAACCATTGCCATCGCACTTAAGATCGCAATCGTTGTTAGTTTCTTTGTTGAACTCATAAATCATCATCCCTTCATATATCAACTAAAAAAACGTGCCTAAAGAAAATCCCCTAGGCGCGTTTAAATATACAAAAGAATATATAAAAACATCTTCTTCCATCCAGACTATACTGTCGCCACTGGAATTGCACCAGTTCATGCATAATGCTCGCGGGGTTTACCGCCGATAGGGAATTTCACCCAACCCTGAAGATTTAATTTATGCAAATTCAGTATACACTTGTTTCAAGTAAAAAAAAAGAGCAAATTAAATTGCTCTTTGTAGTATCCTTAAATCATAAGCCATGTTCTGTTCCACTTGCGTGGTGACAGTCATTTATCTATAGCATAAAGCTATCCAGCCTTCCTTTCGTTTCATTCCAGCCGGTTCCCCTACCAAATTTGGGTTTCTCGCTTGTGGGGTTTACCCGTTCCACCCTATACGTTTCCATATAGATTCGTCTCTGTGGCACTTTTAAAGTTTGTTTACATAGTTTCCCTTAGCAAACAAAACAGCCGTCAAGCAATAACTTGCCTAGACTTATTTATTCATCTAACACAAACACTACAATCATCACAGATTGTGCGAGCATGGACTTTCCTCTAACTATCTAAGTAGCCAGCGACTGCCGATTTAATTCACTATTCTTCGCTTTGATTAAATA
>NZ_DBMEXE010000004.1:6940-22699 GCF_056804935.1 Holdemanella sp.
GATTAAATACAGCTTTTTCCAAACGTGCAATACGTTTTAAGATATCTACTGTATTACTGCTTCCATTCACAAAATCAGAATTTACTTTTTCGTTTAAGTTTTCATTCTCACTTTGTAACGCAAACAACTGTTGCTGCAATTCTTTGATTTTTTCTTCATAACGAGTGACTGCAGCACCTAATTCTTCTACTTTTTCATCATATTTCTGATAATCTTCAATTACCATATCTAGAAATTCATCTACTTCAGCAGGGGCATATCCCTTCAAGTCTACATGAAATTCTTTTTCATAAATTTCCTGAGCTGTCAAATTCATATCTTTTGCCATATATAAGTCCCCCTATATCTACCTAAATATTATGAATGTTTTGCACAAAAAAATCAACTCTGACTTTTCAGATTCATTGAATGTTCATCCTTTTTCATATATAATGTTCGTGATGAGCACTATTAAATATCCGAATGCAATTTCAACCATAAATACAATGCAACAAAAGAGTTATAGTTCTCGAGGTATGCGCCTCGAAAACGATATAAACGACTCTAATAAATATTATAGAGAACTCGATAAAGCTTTGATTTATAAAAAGCCAACACCCGTTCAAGTTGTTCATGTGGACTATCCAAAAAGGCAAAGAGCTAAAATCACTGAAGCTTACTATAAAACGCCTTCCACGACGGACTACAACGGCGTATATCGAGGTAAATACATTGATTTTGAAGCAAAGGAAACGAAAAATAAAACGAGTTTTCCACTCTTTATGATTCATCCACATCAAATCAAACATCTAAAAAAAGTTGTATTTCATGGAGGTATTGGTTTTTTTATTATTCGATTTAATTATCATAACGAAACCTACCTTGTTGATTCAAAACTGCTCATAGATAAAATAGAAAATATAGACAAAAGCTCTATACCATATTCTTGGTTTCAATCCCACGGGATTCTTATTCAAGAAGGATTATATCCTAGGTTAGCGTATTTAAAAGCTGTAGATGAACTCTATTTTAAGGAGGATAAGTAAATGGCCCAACCACAAAACGAACAAAATAAGCCAAAAACACAAAAGACAAACAGAAGAAAACTAGACATTTGGAATAAACTAGCCGTATCCGTCTTATCTATATTTTTAGTTGGATGCATCTCCGTATTCTTCATTCTTGTCAACATCATCAACGATCCTGACGGCATGCGCTTTTCGCAAGACGGTTTGACTACATTATCCAATTCAAGACTTTACGATGCTTCAGGCAACGTATTCTATGAACTTGGAGATGAAATTCGTGAAGACGTAACCTACTCACAAATTCCACAATCTGTAGTCGATGCTTTTTTATCAATTGAGGATTCACGTTTCTTCGACCACAATGGATTTGACTTGCCACGTTTCTTGAAATCCGCTATGGCAAACTTGAAATCTGGAAGTCTTGCTCAAGGTGGTTCTACATTGACCATGCAGATGATTGATAATGCATTTACTAAGAACCAGGAAAAGAAATTAGAAACTGAACAGGGTACGGTCACAACCGTTCAAAAATTAAAATTAAAAGTTCAAGAAATCTATCTTTCATTGATTGCTGAACAAAGCATTAATAAGGAACAAATCTTTGAATACTACGTAAACCGTATTTGGTTTGGTTCAGGAAACAATACACGTGGTATTCAAAAAGCCGCACAATACTTCTTTAACAAAGATGTATCCCAATTAAATTTAGGTGAAGCTGCCTTCTTGGCTGGTTGTATCAATGCACCAGATACATACAATCCATTAAACAATTTAAACGAAGCAAACACAAAGCTAGATCATTTAAAAGCTGCTCAAAATCGTAGAAATGTAACTTTGGAATTGATGTTGCAACATGGATATATTACGGAAGAAGAATTTAATCTTGCTTCAAGCCAAGACTTATCATTCTCTTTAGAATATGTAGAGCGTACAAGTGATGATCCAAATCAAGCTTATATCACACAAACATTAAGTGAAGTTATGGAATTAACTGGACAAGATCCAGCCATTATTCCAATGGATATCTACACTGCACTAAATCAAGATGCTCAAAAACAAGCTGATGAAATCTGTAACGGTAACATCGTTCAATTCCCTAACGAATATTTCGATGTTGGTTTCTCAATGATTGAAAACGATACAGGGGAAATTATTGCAGTTGGTCCTGGCCGTCGTTATCACTCAGACTCCGTAAAAATTGATTACTCAAACGAACCAAATCAACCAGGTTCAAGTATGAAACCATTACTTGCCTATGCAAGTACATTTGATATCTTAGGATGGTCTACCGCTCATCAGGTAAACGATAAGAAAAAAGACTATTGGAAAAATGGTTCTTACGCTCCTAAAAACTCAGATGGTAAATACAATGGTATTATGAGTTTACAAGATGCATTAGGTGTTTCAAAAAATACCACAGCCGCTCAAGCTATGATTGATTTAGTAACCGCTAAAGGCTATGATTACTGGATCGATTATTGTAAAAAGCTTGGTTTTAGCGATGAAGTGGCTGAAGGATTTAATGAACAATACGCAATCGGTGGTTCGAGCATGCGTGCAAGCCCAATCCAACAAGCAAGTGCTTATTCAACATTTGCGAATGGAGGTAAGCGTGTGGATGCTCACCGTGTAAGAAAAGTAGTTCGTAGATCCGATAAAAAAGAATTTAAGACAAACGCTAAAACATATGATGTTATTAGTGAACAAGCCGCATGGATGATTTCGCAATTACTTGAAAAAGTAGTTTCAGGTGGTTACCAAAATTACAGCGAAATTCTTGCGAGCAACTATACAGTATATGGAAAATCAGGGACAACAGACTGGCCTGCAAATAGCTATGGAATTCCTGAGGGGGTTGCCAAAGATGAATGGTCAGTAGGCTATACAAATAAATATACAATCGCTTGTTGGAGTGGATATACAACGGATGCCATCACAAACTATGGTATGTATATTACTTGGGATGATTTAAATATTGCTTCAGCATTCCATATTTCACACTACATGCTTGATTACATGCAAAAATATGCAACATATTCTGCACTTGAAAGACCTAGTGGTATCTCAGACTACAAGGGTGGATACATCAAAGATGAATTCAAATCAAAAGGTGATACAACATCTGATAACAATGATGCGCAAGATGCTTGTGAAGCTAGTGGTGGCGAATGGGATGAAGAAAACCAGATATGTAAAAAGTCTGATGATAAAGAAAGAGAAGCTTGTGAAGCCGATGGTGGTGAATGGGATTCTGAAGCTGGTACATGTAAAAAAGAAGAAGAAAAAGAAGAAACGAACGAAGCCGAAAAAACTTGTACAGATAACGGCGGAACTTGGGACGGAAGTGCATGTACATATCCTTCTACAGAACCAACAGAACCTACAGAACCTACAACACCTGAGCCAACGGAACCTAGTACTCCAGGAACAGATACTTCCACAGACAACACAACAGGCTATGTTTGGTTTGATCGAAGAAATCTCTACAATATATTCGATAGATTATAACAATGAAAGTGCTCAATTGAGCACTTTTTTTGTACACAAAAAAAACAGGGATCATTTCCCTGTTTCAAGTATTGTATTCGCAATTTGAAGTTGTTTCTCAGTTGGCGGATCAATTCCTTCTAAAGGATATCCTAAGCCAAGTTCTTTCCATTTATAAGCCCCTAGAGTATGGTATGGTAATACTTCTATTCTTTCTACATTTTTTAATTGAGCAACAAATTGATGTAGTCGTTCCAAATATTTTTCATCTGTATTGATTGTCGGTACCAACACATGACGAATCCATACTGGCTTTTGAATATCCGACAAATACTTAGCTAGTTCTAAAATATTTTGATTCGTATGTCCCGTTAAATCTTTATGAGCCATTTCATCAATATGTTTTATATCTAATAATACTAGATCTGTAACATTCATAAGTTGTTTAAACTTAGAAAAGAATGGTTCTTCAAAAGTAAATGGTTGTCCACAAGTATCCAAAACCGTATTGACACCTTCTTTTTTAGCTAATGTAAAAAGTTCAATCAGAAAATCAATTTGAAGTAATGGTTCACCACCACTGACTGTAATGCCTCCATTATCTTTCCAGTAAGGACGATATCGTAAAGCTTTCTTTAATACCGCTTCTGCACTTTGATCTGGCTCTTTAGTTTTCCAAGTATCGGCATTGTGACAAAACTTACAACGCATATGACATCCTTGCATAAAGATGACATATCTTACGCCTGGTCCATCTACAAGGCCAAACGTTTCAATCGAATGAATTGCTCCTAACATAATATCCCCCTAACTAGAAAGAGCCTTATTAAAGGCTCTTGTGACATGTACGACTAATAACATCTAATTGTTGTTCGCGAGTTAAATCAATAAATTTAACGGCATAGCCAGAAACACGAATTGTAAAATTTGCGTATTCCTCTTTTTCTGGATGCTCCATCGCATCTTTTAATTTTTCTACACCAAATACATTCACATTCAAGTGGTGAGCACCCTGATCAAAGTATCCATCTAATACATTCACTAAGTTATTTACTCTTTCCTCTTCATTGTGACCTAACGCATCTGGATTAATTGTTTGCGTGTTACTAATTCCATCTAACGCATATTCATAAGGAAGTTTTGCGACAGAATTTAGCGATGCCAACAATCCATTTTGTTCTGCTCCATATGCAGGGTTAGCACCTGGTGATAATGGTTCACCTGCTTTTCTTCCATCTGGAAGCGCACCTGTAGCTTTACCATATACAACATTTGAAGTAATTGTAAGAATCGAAGTCGTTGGTTCACTATCACGATATGTGTGGTGTTTTTCAATCTTACGCATAAATGTCTTTAATAACCATACGGCAATTTCATCCGCACGATCATCATCATTTCCATAACGAGGGAAATCCCCTTCGATTTCATAGTCAACAACCAATCCATCTTCATCACGAATTGTCTTCACTTTTGCGTATTTGATAGCACTCAATGAATCTACTACATGTGAGAATCCAGCAATACCCGTTGCGAAAGTTCTACGTACATCTGTATCAATCAAAGCCATCTGGCTTGCTTCATAATAATATTTATCATGCATATATTGAATCAAATTCAAAATATTTACATATAACCCTGATAACCAGTCCATCATGATATCGTATTTATGCATTACTTCATCATAATCTAAATACTCACTTGTGATAGGCTTATATTCTGGACCTACTTGTACTTTTGTCTTTTCATCTATACCACCATTGATAGCATATAGTAAACATTTAGCTAAGTTTGCACGAGCACCAAAGAACTGCATTTCTTTACCAGTTTGCGTAGCACTTACACAACAACATACCGCATAATCATCTCCCCATACAGGACGCATTACATCATCATTTTCATATTGAACACTACTTGTATCAATACTTACTTTTGCAGCATATTTCTTGAATGGTTCTGGCAAATTTGAAGAATACAATACAGTTAAGTTTGGTTCTGGACTCGGTCCCATATTTTCAAGTGTATGCAAGAAACGGAAACAAGTTTTAGTAACCATACTTCTTCCATCCATACCTAAACCACCAACATCAAGTGTTGCCCAAACTGGATCTCCTGAAAATAATTGGTTGTAGCTAGGAATTCTAGCAAACTTAACCATTCTAAATTTCATTGTCACATGGTCAACAATTTCTTGAATTTCACTTTCTGTGAAGACACCATTCTCTAAATCTCTTTCAAAATAAATATCTAAGAATGTTGAAATACGACCTACTGACATAGCCGCCCCATTTTGTGTTTTAATAGCAGCTAAATATCCAAAGTATAGCCATTGTACTGCTTCTAATGAGTTTTTAGCAGGCTGAGAAATATCATATCCATAGCTTGCTGCCATAACTTTCATTTCTTTTAACGCCTTGATTTGTTCAGCCAATTCTTCACGCTGACGAATCACATCGTCTGTCATTGTTCCATCGCCACAATATGCGAAATCTTTTTGTTTCTGCTCAATTAAATAATCAATACCATAAAGTGCAACACGACGATAATCCCCTACGATACGTCCACGACCATATGTATCTGGTAATCCTGTAACGATTTTGTTACGACGTGCTAAACGCATTTCTGGTGTGTATGCACTAAATACAGCATCATTGTGAGTTTTATGATATTTTGTGAAGATTTCATGTAATTTTTCACTGGGTTTGTATCCATAAGTTTCGCATGCCTCTTCACTCATACGAATACCGCCATAAGGCATAAATGCACGTTTTAATGGTTTATCTGTTTGTAAACCGACAACCTTCTCTAAATCTTTATCTAAATATCCAGGGCCATAAGCAGTTAGACTCGAAACCACTTCTGTTTCCATATCCAATACACCGCCTTTGGCACGTTCTTCTTTTTGTAGTTTTTGAAGTTTTTCCCACAAAGTATTTGTCGATTCTGTTGGACCTTCTAAAAAGCTTTCATCTCCATTATAAGGTTTGTAGTTGTTTTGAATAAAATCACGAACATCTACCTCGTCCTGCCATTTACTGCCTTTAAATCCTTGCCATTGTTCTTTCATGATTGCCTCCTTCTAATGACAGTTAGTTTAAACTAACAATTATTTAAAGTTTACTATGATTCCTTCGAGTAGTCAATTAAAAAGACCAACCGAAAAGACAAAGTAAACTTGCCCAGACGGTCGGCCTATAACATCATACTTCATGTGGTAACTCCACTTCCGTCAGTCATATGATGTTCAAATCATAACAAAGAACCATCAATTACGCAAGCGTTTTCACCATGGACATGAATTTAGCTTTGTGCTTCTCCAATATTTGTCATTTTAAACCCCTCTCCATGCACTTCATGCGACTCTACAACCACAAAGAAAGATTCTGGATCCGCTTCTTGTACAGCCTTTCTTACTTGATACATTTCTTTACTGTTACATGCACACATTACCACTTGCATATCATCTTGTTTATATCCACCTTGTGCATTTAAAATCGTACTTCCCCTTTGACTTGTTTCATCAATCACCTGACAAATTCTTTTTCCGTGTTTTGTCACAATAAAAGCGACCTTACCAGAATTCAAACCATAAATCATTTTATCCACTACAACCGCGAATAATAAATTTACAATCATACCATAAATCATTCCATCTACATCTTTAAATAAAATACCACCCACTAGAATAATGCCAACATCCGACAAAAAGGCAATATTTCCTAAAGATAAATGAGGCCTCAATGCCTTTACAGCCATGATGATAAAATCAGATCCTCCTGTAGATGAATTTCTTGTATAGATTATCGCATAGCCAATTCCACCAAAAACTCCCGTACATAGGGCAGCTAATAATCGATCTCCTTGGTAGACTGGAAATAATGGTGCCACATAGTCGATAATCAATGAAGATACAATCATACAACGAATGGAACTGATAAAAAAATTCTTTCCTAATAATTTGTAACAAAGTATCGCAACAGGTATATTCAATAGAATTGTTGAAAAACCAATGGGAATATTAAACAAACGATACAAGATAATTGAAATTCCTGAAAATCCTGTCATAGGAAATTTAGCTTGTACGGCAAAGTTATAGATACCAATCGCTACAAAAATACTGCCAACAAGTTCCCACATCATTTGTACCAATAATTCTCTTATCTTATTCATACTTACCTCCAAAAAAAAGAAGCGCCTAAGACCAAATCTTACAGTGAAATCACTGCACCTACGATTTGATCCTAGACGCTTTAACCACTCATCCGGTGAAGAGTGAACGTTATTTAAATGTACCAATTTATTGTATGGAACATAACCATTAAAGTCAAGAAGAATCAGCTAATTCGCCATTTGTGGGATGTTCAATGTATAGTGAAAATAGTAATATTTTAGATGAAAGGAGGCCCATTATGGACACAAAAAAGATAGGAGCCTTTATCGCAATGAATCGAAAGAAAAAAGGATATACACAAGAGCAGTTAGCTGAAAAATTAGGGGTGACAAATAAAACAATTTCAAGATGGGAAAACGGGCATTATATGCCTGACTTATCTTTACTTGAACCTTTAAGTAAAGAATTAGATATCACATTAAATGAACTTTTAGCTGGAGAAGAAATCGTTAAAGAAGAGGCTATGGAGTATTCTGAACAAAACCTAATTCAAACCATTGATTATACAGATAAGAAAATCAAGGATGAACACAAAAAAATATCTTTATTTATTATAGGGCTTGGCATTTTTACATCCCTTTGTGCATTTACTGTTTTCCCTTCTGAAAGCAGCTGGGGCAGCATCTATTCTATGATTGGATTGTTTTTATTTGTAGTTGGAATATTTAGAGAATTAAAATTTACTTCTCTACTCAAGAAAGGATTGGTTTCAACAATTCTATTTGCTTTACTTTTAGGCATCTTCTTTATTTTCGACTATGTCAGTGTAAACCAATTTAAACAACCACCCATCTATCGACTGACTACAACTACTGTATTTAGTGAGGATGGCAATAAAATGATTGAATACCAAAATCCATTCTACAATGTATTTCGCATCAATGCCGATACCCCCAATGAATATTATCGAATTGACAACAAGAAACAATATACCATTAATATCGTTCCAACAAGTCCTTTTAATATGGATAAAAGTTCATTTGAACAACTTCAACACTACAAAAGTCAATATATTGGTAATAATAGTAATACATCCCATTTACTAAATGCCTTACCCCTATCGGAATATGGCTATGTATTTGAAATTGATTCAAAAGGCTGTGGACTTATAGTAGATTATCATTGTACAGATTGGTACAACAACGAAAACTTATATATACATAAAGCTCTAGTGTACAATTCTGTATCTCTATTCAAATTGATTGATAATCTTGAATACATCACATTTAATTTTAGTGGAAGCAGCTATACAATTACACGAGAACATTGTCCACTCAACAAGAATATTGAACAAAAGATCAATGATAATGAGTTTATATCCGAAATGATGAAATTATTTGAAACAAATTAAAAAAACGCAAAAGCGTTTTTTTATTTACTATGAATAATTTCCTCAGCACGATCTAGTGCAGCACTGATACTTGGTTGGAAGTTTTCTTCTCCAACAAGCTCAATAAAGCCTGCCTTTTCCATGACCTTCATCGGTTGATCATTCACATGTGAAAATACAATCGTGATTCCTTTGGACTTGCAAACCTGAACTAAATCTTTTAATGCGTTTAGTGCCGTACTATCTAATGCAGGAACACTGCGCATACGAAGAACTAGACATGTTGTAAAATCTTTGACTACAATTTCTTCAATTACACTAGCAGCACCAAAGAATAATGGTCCTGAAATCTCATAAACACGAATCTGAAGTGGAAGCTTTTGAAGGTGTTCATCAACATCGGGTGTATCCTCATCTACATATGTCCAGCCATTGACTTTTGTTTCTTCACTCATACGTTTAATGAATAATAAACAAGCAAGTACCATTCCTACTTCAATGGCTACAACCAAATCAAAGATTACAGTTAGCACAAATGAAGTGACTAAAACAATAATATCACTCTTAGGTGCTGTTTTAACTAAGGTCACAAAGGTACGCCATTGGCACATATTGTATGCGACAATAAATAGAATAGCCGCAATGGTAGGCATCGGAATCATTCCGGCATATGGCATTAAAACAACTAATACAATGACTAATGTGATGGAGTGGACCATGCCGGCAATTGGTGTTCTTCCTCCATTTTTAATATTGGCAGCCGTTCTTGCGATAGCACCCGTGGCAGGAATTCCTCCAAATAAAGCTGACGCAATATTTCCAGCACCCTGCGCAACAAGTTCCATATCCGAACGATGTTTCCCATTGATCATACCATCGGCAACCACACAAGAAAGTAGTGATTCAATGGCCGCTAATACAGCTATAGTTAATGCATTCGGTAGTGCATTTTGAATGACATTTAATGATAAGCTTGGAAAATGTAAAGATGGTAATGCATTGCTGATTGTATACAGATTTCCAATTGTATTTACCTTTAAAGGCAAGAATTGAACCATCAAAATTCCTGCAATAACGGCTAAAAGTGAGCCTGGAATTCTTTTAAAGATATATGGAGCAATAATCAAGATAACTAAAGATACCACACCTACAATCACGGCATCCACATTCATTGTAGAAAAATGATGGATTACAGCCTCAAATTTTTCAACCGTCTCAATAGGCTTTACTCCCGTTGGATAGGTTAATCCAAAAAAATCTTTTAATTGCCCAATCACAATCGTAACGGCAATACCCGAAGTAAAACCTGTTGTAATGGTAAATGGAATAAACTTGATTAGACTTCCAAAATGACATAGACCCATCAAAATCAAAAAAATACCCGCAAGAATCGTGGCAACAATAAGTCCATCCATTCCATCATGCGCTACAATTCCAGCAACAATCGTCGCAAATGCAGCAGTCGGTCCTGCAATTTGTACACTGCTTCCTCCTAGTGCTGAAATGACAAAACCTGCTACGATTGCAGTAAAGATTCCGGCTTCCGGTCCAACGCCAGAAGCAAGTGCCAATGCAATCGATAATGGTAATGCGATAATAGCTACAATAATTCCAGCCGTTACATCTTTGAAAAACTGAGACTTATCATAGCTTTTAAGTGATGAAAGTAACATCGGTTTTAGTGAATTCATTTGTTAATATCCCTCTCTTTTTAACAATCTTTAAAGTATACCATAATTTAAGTATTTTTAAGGAATTTTCTATACCAGTATTTGATATACTATACATATAACACTAAATTTCAGGAGAATACTATGAACAAAAAGACTAAAATTATAATTTTAATCTCAGCATGCCTTTTAATTGTCGTTATAGGCATCTATTTCTTATTTCCAAAAGGAAACAACAATCAAAACATCTATGTTCAAAAAGTTTCAACAATCATCGGATCTTCCTATACAGAAAATCGTTATTCAGGTGTTGTAGAATCCTCAGAAACAGTTGATATTAATCAAGATGGAAACAAATCCATTACAGATATGTATGTAAAAGCAGGGCAAAAAGTAAGTAAAGGAGATAAATTATTTTCTTATGACACTACAGAAGCAGCGAATTCGATTGCACAAAAAAAATTAGATATTGAAGCCCAAAACAATGAAATCCAAGCGCAGAATAATACCATTGCCGATTATAAGGCCGAACTAAATAAGGGTGGAGATAAAGTAGAGATTCAAGCACGAATCAATGATGCGAGTTATGCGATTCGTCAAGCTCAAAACACAATCAAAGCTACACAAACTGAAATCGAGCAGTTGAATAAACAAATTGAAAATTCTACCGTCCTTTCTACTATTGATGGAATTATTAAAGAAGTAAATAAAGATGGTGGAACGGATGAGAGTGGAAACCAAAAACCGCTAGTATCCATTACGCAAACTACAGATTTTAGAGTGAAAGGCTCTATTAGTGAAATGGGCACCATTTCTGAAGGGACAAGTGTCATTGTCAGAAGTCGTGTAAATGAAGATCAAATCTATAAGGGGACTGTCACAAAAGTAGAAACAGATCCTCAATCGAATTCGAACAATAACTTTAATGGAGCAGATTCAAGTGAATCTGCATCCAAATACCCTTTCTACGTCTCTTTAGACAACAACAAAGGTTTAATGCTTGGACAACACGTATATATTGAAGCGGATAATGGCCAATCTACAAAGAAAAAAGGTATCTGGCTAGATGCAAGTTTTATTGTTTCGGATGACAATGGAAATTCATATGTATGGGTATCTGAACGTGGTAAATTAAAGAAAAGAAAAGTAGAACTCGGTAAAACGGATGAAGAAACATTTGCCACAAAAATCAAGTCAGGACTAAACGAGGATGACTATATCGCGTGGGCTGATGATTCTTATTCAGAAGGAATGAAAACAACTACAGAATATCAGACGGAAACGGATGGTGATGCCAATGCTTCTTAATATACAAAATATTTATAAGAACTACGGTAAAGAACCTATGATTGTTCCTGTATTAAAGGATGTCAGTCTTGAAGTCGTACAAGGTGACTATATTGCGATTATGGGACCTAGCGGCTCAGGTAAAACAACACTTATGAATATCATTGGATGTTTAGATCGAGCAAGTTTGGGTACGTATCTGTTTGAAGATGAAGATATTTCTGAAATGAATGATGATGCATTAAGTGATCTTCGTTTAAATAAGATTGGCTTTGTATTCCAAAACTTCAATCTTCTAAGTTCGGAAACCGCCCAAGAAAATGTAGCTTTACCTTTGATTTATGCAGGTATTGATAAAGAGAAAAGAAATCAAAGAGCTATAGATGTATTAAATAAAGTAGGTTTACAAGATCGTATTTCATTTAAGCCAAGCCAATTATCTGGTGGACAAAAACAGCGTGTTGCGATTGCCCGCGCCATTATTAATAATCCAAAAATCCTACTTGCCGATGAGCCTACAGGCGCACTTGATCAAGCAAGTGGAAAACAAGTTATGGAATTATTTAAATCCTTAAATGATGAAGGTGTAACAATCATTATGATAACGCATGATGCCAACGTGGCAAGTCATGCCAAAAAAATTTTTCATATCATCGATGGAGAAATCATTGAAAATAAACAAGGAGGTGTGCTATGAAGCCTTCTATAAAAAAAGGAATTATTATTACTTCTATATGTGCATTTACCTTAGTTGGAATTAAGTTTTATTTGAATTCAACAAACAAAATCGATGTAAACTCTGTATCCACATTGAATACAGGGTATTGGGATAACCCATCCACATCTACTGGTTTTGTATCCAATAGTGATACGCAATCCGTATTATATGATGCTTCTAAAACAATTACACAAGTATTTGTACAAGAAGGTCAACAGGTCAACGCAGGTGATCCTTTATTGTCATATGACCTAACTACACTTCAAAGTGCAGTAGATACAAGTCAATTGGATGTAGAAAAAGCTCAAAATGCGATTACACTTGCCGAGCATGAATTAAAGAAATTATTAAATACAACGCCTATTCCAGATGTTGTTGAAGAACCAGAAATTCAAGATCATACACCTGCACCATTGCCTGGTGTTCCTGCAAAAGATGGAAATGGTTTTTATCCTTATGTTCTATCTTTATCGCAAGCCGAAAAGAATTTCACGGCTTATAAAATCTATTACGCTTCTACAACAAGTGAAGCTCCTGAAAAAGGGCCTCATGAAGAGGCATCTTTATGGAAAGAAGAAAGAGAAACGAAAGAATCTAACAATACTTGTTGGTATTGGATTGAATATACATATACAGATAGTTCAACAAATGCGTATGATCCTAAAGATGTTGTAGAGTATTATAGTGATAAACAACAAATCCCAAATAAAGAAATCTTTTTAGCTGGAACTAAACAGAATCCGTATGTATTTAAGTTAAGCGAAAATCAAGGGTTTGTGTATGGAAAGCTATTTTTAGACAATGCGAATCTAAACCAATACTTACGATTCGATGTGTATACAAATGATGGAGAAATTGATTCTTCATGGCTCGTTCGTTGTGACAAGTTTACCACTAAACAATCCATGAATGAAGGCGATATGTATTCGGTGATTTCACACACAAAGGAAGAACAGAAATATGTGGAAGTAGAACAAAAACCAAGTCAAGATATCTCATCGGGTTATACAGAAATAGAACTTGCGAAAGCCATTCGTGATAAGAAGCAAGAATTGAAGACGTTAGATTTAGATTTAAGAAAGGCAAAGCTTTCATTAAGTGAAAATAAAGCTTTATTAAATGACGGCATCGTTCGTGCAAAGCGCAGTGGTATTGTGCGTAATATAAAAGATCTATCAAATCCTATTCAAGATGGTAGTGCCTTTTTAGAAGTGGCAACCGGCCAAGGAACTTATATTAAAGGAAGCATTAGTGAATTGATGTTAAACCAAATCAAAGTTGGAGATACTATTTCTGCCTATTGTTGGACAAGTGGAGAAACGTTTGATGCCAAAATCCAAAGTATTGATACTGTACCTTCTTCAAATAGTAACTATAATGGTTCAGGTAATCCAAATGTGAGCTATTATGGTTTTGAAGCTTATGCCAAAGATGCATCGAAAATACAAGCTGGCGAATATTTGGAATTAACATTCAATTTGTCTAGTGACACTACGAGTTCGATTTGGCTTTCTAAGGCTTATGTCAAACAAGAAGGAAATAAGTACTATGTGCTAAAAGATGTTCATGGTAAATTGAAAAAGCAGTATGTGACCGTTGGAAAAATCGTATGGGGAGATACAATGGAAATCAAAGATGGACTTTCAGACACAGATTATATTGCGTTTGCGTATAGTAAAAACGCAAAAGAAGGCGTTAAGACGCAAAAATCTTCGGAGGCTACATCATGATTGAAAACATAAGATTATCATTTCGAGGTATTTTTGCGCATAAAATGCGATCATTCCTTACAATGCTAGGAATCATTATTGGGATTGCCTCTATCATTGCGATTGTTTCTACAATTAAAGGAACAAATGATCAGATTGAAAAGAATTTAATTGGTTCCGGAAATAACACGGTAAAAGTAGCTTTGTATCAAGAAGATTGGGAATACTCTTTTGATTCTGGTATTCCTAATGGAGTTCCAACTGTTTCAAAAGAAACACTTGAATCCTTAAAAAACATTGATCACGTAGAAGGTGCTACACTGTATCGTTCTAGGCAAAGTTATCAAGCCATCTTCCGCAATAATACATCTTTAGATGGTGGGTACATCATGGGTGTCCAACAAGACTATTTCTCTATTGCCGGATTAACCATCAAAAAAGGAAGAGGCATTACAGATGAAGACAACAAAAAATTTAGACAAGTTGCCGTCTTAGACGAAACAAGCGCAAGACTTCTATTTGGTGAAGATGATCCAATCGGTAAAACCATAGAAATTTCTTCAACGCCATTCACCATTGTTGGTGTTTGTGCCGATAAAGAAAATTTTGAACCTACAATGGAAAGCATTGATGATTATCATACATATAATCAGTCTACGGGTTCTAAAGTCTATGTTCCTATTGAGTCTTGGCCATTATTCTATCAGTTTGATGAACCTCAAAGTGCATTACTGAAGGTGGATGCCACTTCAAATATGACTATTGTTGGAAAAGAAGCAGCCAGTGTATTAAATACATATGTCTCTTCTTCAAGTGTTCAATACAAAGCACAAGACTTATTGAAGCAGGCAAAAGATATTCAAAATCTTTCTAAATCCACAAATGCCATGTTAATCTGGATTGCCGGTATTTCCTTACTTGTTGGTGGTATTGGTGTTATGAACATCATGTTAGTAACGGTAACCGAAAGAACGAAAGAAATTGGTCTAAAAAAAGCCATTGGTGCTAAGAAAAAAGCCATCCTATTCCAATTCTTAACTGAAGCGATAGTACTTACTTCGATTGGAGGTATTGCAGGTGTAATAACAGGTATTGGTTTGGCTAAATTAATATCGATATTCAATGGTACACCTGTATCCATTAGTATTCCTGCCATGATACTATCTGTGTTATTCTCTATGGCAATCGGTATAATTTTTGGATTACTTCCTAGCTATAAAGCTGCAAATCTTGATCCAATTGAAGCTTTAAGACATGAATAAAAGCCACGCTTAAAAGGCGTGGTTTTCTCTGCGGCTATAAGCCTTTACTGCCAGCTCGCGTCTCAAGGCGCTGCTTTCACTTCGTTCAAGCCATCGCTTTTGACTCTCGCCAGCCCTCAAA
>NZ_DBMEXE010000005.1:0-7295 GCF_056804935.1 Holdemanella sp.
AAATAAGCGTATTTATTTTCCAAAAGAAATACTTTAAAAACTACGGTAACATGTGATGTGTTACCGTTTTCACTTGTGAAAAAATAGTATAATTTTATAAAAAAAGGAGAATTTTAGATTAATTTTGATATATTTTCATTAAATTGTTATGTTTTTTAATAAATTTTCTTGCAAAAAAATCAGAGTGTGATATTATGCACTAGCTATGACAAATCAGGTACATTTATTTGATAAAATTTCGAATCAAACATTGTATAAAGGAGAGGCTAAGATTGATTTTTCTGGTAATGAAGGTCTATTAGTTTCTTTTAATAATGATACACATCATTTCGAATGGAGAATTTGGAAAAAAGGATTGGTAATTCGTAGTGAATCGGATATTATTGTGAATTTGACACTACGTTTAAATAGTCAAACAAAAGGTCACATAGAAACTGAATTTGGAAAAATAGATTTGGATTGTCATACAAGTCATTATGATGTAGATGAAAATTGTGTAGAAGTTAAATACAGTCTTATACAAGGGAATGAAAAACAAGAATTTCACTTTGTACTATATATAAATAAGGAGGATACATATGCAGTCAATTGAAGTTGAATTAAAGCAGGCCATTCAAAATGCAGTAAAAAAAGCATTTGATTTAGATTTAGATGTACAAAACATTGTGGTTGAAACACCAAAAAATAAAGATCACGGTGATTTCTCAAGTAATGTTGCGATGCAATTAACTCGTCAATTACACCAGAATCCAAGAATGATTGCACAAAGTATATTAGATGCATTCTCATTGGAAATGGTTTCTAATGTAGAAATTGCAGGACCTGGCTTCTTGAACTTTACATTATCAAAAGACCGTTTTAGTACAGTTATTTCTGAAGTGTTAGCTCAGAAAGAAAACTATGGACAACAGCCAGCTAACGGCATTAAAGTGGATTTGGAATATGTTAGTGCCAATCCAACTGGATCATTACACTTAGGACATGCTCGTGGAGCTGCATGGGGAGATAGTTGTGCTCGTATCATGAAAAAAGCTGGATACGATGTAACTCGTGAATACTATGTGAATGATGCTGGTAATCAGATCACAAACTTAGCATTATCATTAAATGCTCGTTATCGTCAGGCACAAGGAATTCCAACTGAAATTGGTCAGGACGGATACATGGGTAAGGATGTTGAAGAAAAAGGATATGAATTGGCGAAAGAATATCCACAAACATACTTAGAACCAACAGAAGAGAATTTGAAATTCTTCAGAAAAGAAGGAATCAAATTTGAATTAGATAAAATTAGAAAAGACTTAGATCGTTATCGTGTACACTTTGATGTTTGGTCAAGTGAACAAAGCATTCGTGATGCTGGTAAAGTAGAAGCAGCTATCAATGAATTAAACGAAAAAGGATATGTATACGAAAAAGATGGAGCATTGTGGTTTGAAACTACCAAATTTGGAGATGACAAAGATCGTGTTTTAAGAAAACAAGATGGTTCATTAACATATTTAGTTCCAGATATCGCATATCACAACGATAAATGTCAACGTGGATTTGACATGTTGGTTGACTTCTTTGGAGCGGATCACCATGGATATATTCCTCGTTTAAAAGCAAGTATGACAGCATTAGGAAATGATGCAGATAAATTGCATGTTGATATTATCCAGATGGTTCGTTTAGTATCAAATGGTGAAGAAATGAAGATGTCAAAACGTTTAGGAAACGCAACAACAATTAATGAACTATGCGATAAAGTAGGTGTTGATGCAGCTCGTTATTTCTTTGTACAACGTGCATTGGATTCACATTTAGATTTCGATATTGAATTGGCAACTAAGAAATCAAATGAAAACCCAGTTTACTATGCACAATATGCTCATGCTCGTATGTGTTCTATTCAAAAACAGGCACAGGATATTGAATTGGCAACAAGTTTTGAAGATTTGACAAACGAAAAAGAAATTGAATTAATGAAGTCTTTACAAGAATTCAATAAAGTAATCGTTGAAACTGCTCAATCTCGTCAAGTTCACAAAATGTGTCACTATATTCAAAATTTAGCTAGTAAGTTCCACAGTTTCTATAACGCATGTAAAGTTGTAGATCGTGATAATTTAGAACTAAGCGCACAACGTCTAGCTTTAGTAAAGGCAACACAAATTGTTTTGGCCAACGCATTAGAATGTATTGGTGTTGAAGCCGTTGAATCAATGTAAGTATTAAGAGGAGTTTTATTGAATTATGAAAAAGTCTATGATTGAAGTTGCATATCAAGTATTGACAAATAATAATGGATCTATGCCATTTGTTGATCTTTGGAAAGATGTAAGTCAGGAAATGGGATTTAATCAAACGCAGTTTGAAGATAATATTGCTCAATTTTATACAGATTTATCTTTAGACGGACGTTTCTTGAACATGTCACAAAATACTTGGGATTTGCGTTCACGTCACACGTATTCAGAAAGTGTTATGGATACAGATTCTATCGCAATCGATGAAGATGATGAGGATGAAGAAGATTCAGAATTGATTGAAGATGAATTAGATGAAGTAGAAAAAGAAATGGACGAAGAAGAAAACGAATAAAAAGCGCTCTTTTCACAATAAATTCACTTTGAATTGTTAGAATTAAAGTGGAAAGGAGAAGGAATGCAAGAAAATCTGCGTCATGCAGATTTTTTTTCTATGAAAAATTTGATAAACTAGAAGTTGTTAAGGAGAATTTTTATATGTTTAAAAGCATTTCATATGTTATAAAAGAGAATTTTTCAAATGTTTATCGTATTTTCTGTATTGCAAAATATGAATTGTTGTCAGATATGCGAGATTCAAAATTTGGTATTTTTTGGAACTTTGCCTCTCCCGCTATCCAAGTTTTCACATATTGGCTAGTGTTTGGTATTGCCTGGGGAAGAAAAGCTCAGACATACAGAGGCATCACTGTAGAATATTTACCATGGCTTGTTGTGGCATTTAGTGTATGGTGGTATATCCGTCCATGCATTGTAGATGGGTGTTCTGCGGTATTCTCAAAAACAAATGTCATCACAAGAATGAAGTTTCCTGTATCTGTTTTACCGGCAACCGTTTGTTTAAAAGAATTGTTTAATCACTTTGTGATGTTGATTATCACATTTGTCACTTTAATTTTAAGTGGGTGGTATCCAAATCTAAATTGGTTATGGATCATCTATTATATGTTCTGTGCATTTATGCTTGGAGAAGCAATTTCACTTGTATTATCTGTGCTTACTATGTTGTGGCGTGATGTAAAGAAATTTATTTCTTCAATCATGCGTATGTTGATGTATTTTTCTCCAATCTTATGGGATTGTCATTTTAAACCAGATGTTCCATTTGCGAGTATTCTAAATAAGCTTGTAAAGGTAAATCCAGTTTATTATATTATTCAAGGATATAGAGATGCTGTATTCTATGGAAGAAATGTTTTTGATCATCCTGCAATTACACTTTATTTCTGGTGTTTAGTTTTTGCGATTTTTGCGCTAGGATGCTTTTTGATGTATACCTTCAAAAAGAAATTCATTGATATGATTTAAGGAGGCTTTTATGTCTAAAGAAGAATATGCTGTTGAAGTCGAAAATATTTCAAAAATCTATACTTTAAGAAATAAAAACAATCAATATAAAACAGATAAAAAAGAGTTCTATGCCTTAAAAGATGTATCTTTCAAAGTGAAAAAAGGTGATGTTGTTGGAATTTTGGGAACCAATGGTTCTGGTAAATCAACTTTATCTTTGTTGTTGTCAGGAATTTCTGAAATCAATAGTGGTACGATGAAAATTAATGGAGAACAAGCATTGATTGCTATTAACACAGGATTGAACCAACAATTAACAGGACTTGAAAACATCAACGTTAAAGGAGCTTTGATGGGATTAAGAAAGAAACGTATCCAGGAAATCACGAATGATGTCATTGATTTTGCAGAATTAGGTGATTTCTTATATCAACCAGTTAAAAAATATTCATCAGGTATGAAATCACGTTTAGGCTTCTCCATTTCACTCGCATTAAATCCAGATATCTTTATTGTCGATGAAGCATTAAGTGTTGGTGATAAAGGTTTTGCGAAGAAATGTATGAAACGAATGATGAAATTAAGAGATGAAGAAGGAAAAACAATCTTCTTTATTTCTCACTCGTTAAGTCAGGTTCGTGAATTCTGTAAAACAGGAATGTGGATCGAAGGTGGGCAACTTGTTGAAATGGGAGATATTGACAAGGTTTGTGATGATTATTCGGTTTATGTGGATAAGTTAGAGGCTATGAGTAAAAAAGAAAAGAAAAAATTCTTGGATGAAAAATTTGAGAAGCGATTATTACCTAAAAAAGAAAAGAAGGGCATCGCAAAATTATTTGGTTAATAAAGGAGTTTTAGTGACTCCTTTTCAATTTATCAAAAATAGTTTACAATTACAGTGTTTATATAGGGAGGTTTATAACTCATGAAAACAGTAATAACATATGGAACTTTTGATTTATTTCATGTAGGCCATTTAAATTTATTACGCCGTGCAAAAGAATTAGGGGATTATTTAATTGTAGCGGTAAGTAGTGATGAGTTTAATTTGGGTAAAAATAAAGTTTGTAAGATCAAAGATACAGATCGTATGAAGATTGTAGAAGCTATTAAATATGTCGATAAGGTAATCCCAGAAACAAGCTGGGAACAAAAAATCGAAGATGTTAAAAAATATAATGTAGATGTATTCGTCATGGGTGATGATTGGAAAGGAAAATTTGATTTCTTAAAGGATTATTGTGAAGTTGTTTATTTACCAAGAACTGAGGGTATCAGTACAACACAGCTGAAAGAGGAATTGAAGGGTTAATATGCGTACTATCAGTATTATCCTTCCTTTTTTTAAGTACAAACA
Organism: Holdemanella sp.; assembly: GCF_056804935.1. Classification (NCBI taxonomy): domain Bacteria; kingdom Bacillati; phylum Bacillota; class Erysipelotrichia; order Erysipelotrichales; family Erysipelotrichaceae; genus Holdemanella; species Holdemanella sp. The sequence continues at coordinate 4,903 of NZ_DBMEXE010000005.1, forward strand.
TTACTTTAAAGAATGTCTACAAAACTTAGCACAAAGTACATTTAAAGATTTTGAATTGATTGTTGTATTAGATCATCCAACAGAAGATATTGACGATTTACTAGAAGAATATAATTCTATTTTTGATATGCGCATTTATACATTGCCAGAAGGTGTGACAGGTGTAGCTGCATGTCGAAATGTTGGGATTCAACAAGCTAAAGGTGCCTACCTTTACTTTTTAGATAGCGATGACTATGTTTTAGAAGATACTCTTCAAAATATGATCAAAGCTATGGATCATGATGTAGATATGGTTAATGGTGTATTGAATCATACTTGGAACAACAAGGCTAACTATCTTCATAAAGTAGAAAATAAAGAAGTAGATGAAGAAGATCAAGAAGAAAGGGAGCAGCGTCGTTTAAATAAGCTTTCTGATTTTGTTTCATTCGCATCCTATGAAAAAGATGAGCAGCAAGCTCAGGCTATTTTCTATACAATGGACAATCGTAGAGGTATCCGAACTTTTACTGTATTAGGCAATTTGTATAATCGTGATTTTGTCGTTCGAAATAATTTTAAATTTAATGAGAACTTCAGATATTACAGTGATATGACATTTATGTGTCCTCTATTAGAAAAGCTAAATACAGCTTTAAGAGTGGAAGATGCGATTTATGTAAAACGTAAACACAATGACCCAATCAATGAACCTGCTTTGAGTCAGGAAGAAAATGACAATCGTTTTAATGAAAGATGTGATGCGGTTGAATATACACGAACACTTTTAAAAGAAGAGGGTGTTGTGCGTTTTTGTTTAGATCGTAAAATTGTATCTTACTTTGTATCTAAAATGTCTAAACGAATCCGTCGCAGCCAAGATGATCTATGGCGTACAGACTATTTTGAAAGAATTGCTAAAACAATCGATGGCATTCGTCCAGAAGTGATGAATCGATATAAGCGTAATTCGAAAAAGATGGTGGCTTGTTTACAGAATCGTGATTTAAAGGGAGTACAAAGCTGCGTTCGAAGAAAATTAGGAATTAAAAAAATCTTTAGAGTCTTCAAAAATAAGAATGTATTATTTAAATTAGCTTATTATCACATTTATTCAAAAAAACCAATTCAAGATAATGTGATTCTGTTTGAGACATTTATGGCTAAAAACTATTCGGACAGCCCAAAATATATTTATGAATACATTGCCAAAAATTATCCAGGAAAATACAAATGTGTATGGGCATTGAATGATGGTCATGAAGTTCCTTATGGAGCGGAAGTCGTAAAACGTTTTTCATTCAAATATGCTTATTATTTAGCTGTAAGTAAATATTTTGTATTTAATGTAAGACAACCATTGTGGTATCGCAAAAGAGAAGGACAAGTATTTGTTGAAACTTGGCATGGCACACCATTGAAACGTCTTGTATTTGATCAAGAAGAAGTAACTTCTGCATCACCAAAATATAAACAGCAGTTCTATCGTCAAAGACAAGAATGGGATTATTTGGTGAGTGCCAATCCTTTTAGTACGAAAACATTTAGAAGCTGTTTTATGTATGAAGGCAAGATGCTTGAATATGGATATCCAAGAAATGATATTTTATATTGGCCAAACAAAGATGAAATTGCCAAAGACCTAAGAAAGAAACTAGGTATTCCAGAAGATAAGAAAACAATTTTATATGCTCCGACATGGCGTGATGATGAGCACTATGGAAAAGGGGAGTACAAATTTACGTTGGCTTTAGATTTGAAGTTGATGATGGAAAAATTATCGGATGAATATGTTGTTTTATTAAGAACACACCACTATATCGCAGATAACATTGATACAACAGGTCTTGAAGGCTTTGTGTACAATTTAAGTAAATATGATGATATCAGTGAAATCTATTTGATCAGTGATATTTGTATCACGGATTACTCAAGTGTATTCTTTGACTTTGCGAACTTGAAACGACCAGTACTTTTCTATACATATGATATTGAAAAGTATAAGAATCAGTTACGTGGATTCTATATTGATATGAATACAGAAGTTCCTGGTCCACTATTGTATACGAGTGAAGAAGTCGTAGATGCGATTTTGAATATTGATCAAATAAATGAAGAATATAAAGAACGTTACGAAGAATTCTACAAACGTTTCTGTTGCTACGACGATGGAAATGCGTCAAAGCATATTGTAGAAGAAGTATTTAAGTAAAAAAGGAGAGGATAGCCATGTTGATAAAGCTTTTAAGACCATTTAAAAAGTTTGCAGGAAAGTGCATTCGCTTGGCATATAAATTAACCTATCGTTTATTTAAAGTAGATGATAAGCTTGCCATATTTATATCGTTCCATGGTCGTGGCTATTCGGATAATCCTAAAGCTATTTATGAACAGATGAGACAAGATCCAAG
>NZ_DBMEXE010000005.1:7305-22381 GCF_056804935.1 Holdemanella sp.
TCGTTTTATTTGGTTTATAAAGAATCATAAAGAAAAAAAATTGCATATTGAGGGGGCTGAAATAAAGGAATATTTCAGCATTCCTTATTTCTATTATTTATCGAAGGCAAAATTATGGGTAGTGAACTGCAAATTACCTACATATATCTTTAAAAAGGAAAATCAGGTTTACCTACAAACATGGCATGGAACACCATTAAAGCGATTAGCTCATGATATTGATGTGAGTGAAGATACTACATTTTATCGTTCAGGTGTCAGTTATGAACAGATGTGCCATTCCTATGATGTAGATGTCGCAAGATACAATTATATGATCAGTCCAAATGCCTTCTGTACGAAAGTTTTTCAAACATCTTTTAAAATCAATAGAGAAAGATTGATTGAAACAGGATATCCTAGAAATGATTTTATTTCGAATGCGACAAAAGAAGAATATGATGCGATCAAGAATAAGTATCATTTGCCTATAGATAAAAAAATTGTATTGTATGCACCAACATGGAGAGATAATTCTTATGTTTCTGCAGGATATACTTTTGAATTGAAGGCAAACTTTAGAAAATGGAAAGAAATTTTAGGTGAAGATACAATTGTTGTATTTAAGCCACACTATCTAATCATTAATACTTTCAAAGATGATCCAGAATTAGATGGATTTTTGTATTCCATTCCTGCTCAAGCAGAAATCAATGAATTGTATGTGATTAGTGATGTATTGATTACGGACTATTCAAGCGTCTTCTTTGATTATGCGATATTGAAAAGACCCATCTATTTCTATATGTATGATTTAAAAGAATATGCGACAGACTTAAGAGGATTCTATTTAGATATTCATAAGGACATTCCAGGTGAAATCTATATGGATGAAGAAACATTGTTGATGGATATTAAAAATGAAGTTTATGACTATTCTAAATTGAATGATTTTAATCTTTATTTTAATAATCATGAAGATGGAAATGCTTCTAAAAGAGTAGTAGATATCTTATATAAGGCGGTGCAATAAAATGGGATTAAGCAAAATAATCTTAAATGTTGCCTTATGGGTCGTGGACGTTTTAACATTTTATGTGCATCCTAAAAAGAATCGAATTACTTTTATTAGTTTAACACAAAGTGAATTGTCAGGTGATTTTAAACTCATTGATAAACAATTACGTCATGAGAATAAGTATGATATTCATTATATATTATTAAAGTTTGAAAAAAATCTATGGGGTGATTTTAAATATTTCTTGAATTGTTTAAAACAGTTAGTTGAAATAAAAAAATCAAGTCTTGTGATTTTAAATGACAATAACTATGTGATTAGTCATATGAAACCAACCAATGTCAAAGTGCTACAAGTTTGGCACGCGTGTGGAGCCGTGAAAAAATTTGGTAATCAAATCAAAAGACAATATCCTGTACGTAATTATGATTATGTTCTATGTAATGCTGAATATTGGAAGGAACCATATTCACAAGCTTTTGGGGTAAATACAAATCAAGTGTTAGTGACTGGAATGCCAAGAATTGATACTTTATTAAATAGAAATGAAAGAGATGAGTTCTTTTTGAAATATCCAGAATTAAAAGATAAGAAATTATGTTTGTATGCACCTACTTTTAGGGGTAACATTATCGATGGTTTTAAAATTCAGTCTTTTGATTTCACAAAAGTAAAAGATTACGTGGTTCTATATAAATTTCATCCATTACTTGGAGATATTCAATGCAATGGTGGAGTGAACATGAATAAGGAAGACTTGTATACATTGATGCAAGTGAGTGATTGTTTGATTTCGGATTATTCAAGCGTAATATTTGATTACTCTTTATTAAATAAACCAATGATTAGTTACATTCCTGATGTAAAAGAATATAAACATAATATTGGATTGAACATTGATTTTGATGATTTTCCAGGACCTGTATGTACAGATGAAGATCAACTCGTCAAGGCGTTAGAATTTAAAAATTATGATTATAATAAATTGTCTTATTTCCAAATAAAGTACATGGTATATACGGATGGAAAAAATACAAGTCGAGTCATTGATACAATTAATCAGATTATGGAAGAGGTATAGGTCCTCTTCTTTTTTTACATTAATGATGAAAAAAATTACATTTTTCACTTGAAAATAAATGTAAATTATAGTATTATACAGTCAACGCATTGATATGGAAGAGTAATTCACTACGTTTTAGCCTAGAGAGATATTGTTTGGTGGAAAATATCGTAAAGCTAGAGAATGAAAATCACCATGGAGTGGCTATAGCGATAATGTAGTTATAGACGTATGTCTTACGATATAAAGACTAGATGTGATAGCATCGATGAGAGCATTCATTAGAATGAATTAGAGTGGTACCGCGGAAGAATAAGATTATTATTACCTTTCGTCTCTGAAGTTGTTAATTAGGCAACAAGAGACGGAAGGTTTTTTTTGTTGCAGAAAGGGAGAATTTGAGAATGAAAAAGAAAGAGAACACAAAATTGAATCGATCATGGATGGCTGCATTTTCAGTGGCCACAACCGCGTTTGCTGCACACGCAGGCGGAGGATTTGCGACAGGAAATCAGGAAAACACATGGTTTGTTAGTTTAGGGTGGCCAGCTATTGTTGGGGTTGCCGTTGCGATGTTACTTTTATCTATGACAATTCGTGAAGGTCAGATTATGATGAATTCAAGAGGATTAAAAACGTATAAAGAACTATTTGAATGTTTATATCATCCATTTGATAAATTAGAATTATTATTTGAATTATTCTTTAATATCATGGTTTTAATGGTTGTTGCATCATGTATCTCTGGTGCAGCCAGTGCATTAACACAATACTTTGGATTGAATTATTATCTAGGAACATTTGTGATTGGCCTTGTTGTATTATTCTTAACAATTTTTGGCGTAGATTTGATTCGTAGAGCAAGTACATATATGGGTGTAGTAATCTTAGTTCTAGCTGTTTCTATTTATACAGTAGGTTTATTAAATGGACACAATTTATTAGATGTTATGCGTGTTGATTTTTCAGTACATGGATGGAGTCAACTTCCAAAAGCAGTTTGGAACGGTGTTACTTATTCAGCTTTCCAATGGGTTACAGTACCAGCTATCTTAGTTTGTGGAACAAGTGTTTTAAAAACAAAACAAGATTGTGATCGCTCAATGGCATTAACATTCACATTAAATATGTTAGGATTAGGTCTTGCCGTATTAATGTTACTTTGTTGGCAACACTATTATTTGACTCAGCCAAACGGAACAACTTTACCAACGTTAACAACATTAAAATCATTTGGAGCAAATTGGCTTGTAGCACTATATGGATTGGTATTATTCTTATGTTTGATCTCAAGTGCAGTTTGTGTCATCTTTGGATTTGTGAATCGCTTTGAAAATGTGAAATTCCTTCAAAAAGTTGAAAATGTACCTGTACGTAGAGCTTTAGTTTCTGCATTCATCATGGTAGTTTCTATGGGAATCTCATTTGTAGGACTAACAAACGTTGTTAAGTATGGCTATGGATATTGTGGATATCTAGGTATCGCCATCATCATCGTCCCATTGTTGACAATAGGATTCTATAAGAATCGTAAATTCATGAAAGAAAATGCACAAGACGCAAAAGTTTCTTTTGAAGAAGCATACGAAAAAAATTAGACGGGAAATCAATTTCCCGTCTTTATTTCTTCCATTTTCTCATCAAGCGTCTTACAAATCTTGGCACACTCTAGTAATTCTTTATCAATTTCATCTAAGCGTTCTTTTGATAAGTTCTTCTTATAGCGAATCTTGTGTTCTAGACTTGCCCAGAAATCCATCGCAATGGTTCTAAATTGTACTTCCACCTTAACCCATTTTTTCTCATCTGATAAAAAGATAGGGATTTCTACAATTAGGTGAAGACTACGATATCCATTTTCTTTAGGATTTTGAATATAATCTTTTTTTTCAATCAAGCGCACATCATCTTGGCTAAGAAAAGAGTTGGCCAAAGAATAAATATCTTCAGTGAATGAACATACCACTCGAACACCGGCAATATCAAATAGGTTGTTTTCAATGTTTGGGATGGTTAAAGCAAGATTCTTTTTTTGAAGCTTTTTAAGAATGCTGGATTGCGATTTAATACGCGTATGAATCGATTCAATGGGATTGCGATCATAGAATAGGGAGAATTGTTCATTAAGAACTTTAAATTTAGTTTCCACTTCCATTAACGCGCAATTATAATAGGTCATCATTTGACGATAGGGAAGAGTACTTTCTTCTACAAAATCCGTAAAAGCATCAACTAATTTCAAATTTGCCATAATTACTCCTTGAATGTGACTTCAATCGTATAATCATCTGTATCTGGGATAATGGAAATGATCTCTTTAATACTTTTTTCTGTGTTCTTTTGAGCCGTTTTCATTAATCCCTTTTTCTTGGCTTCAGATAAAGCCTTCTCTTTTTGCTCTACCGCAAAAGCTTTATAGTCACTCACACTGATTGGATTAAAAATATTTTTTGTTTCATCATAGACTTCAATACTTGATTCATCGATTGAATTTGAAAGAACAGTTGGCTTATTAACTGTCACATGAATAGTAGAATCGTTGATCTCTACATTTGCCTTAGATAAATCTGTACCCAATTGAATTTCCCCTTCAAATGTTAGTATGAAGTATTTGTTTGTCAAAGGAATAGACCAGCCATTCAGACTTAAAGAATTTTCAAATTTTCCTACTTTCGCATAATGATATTTTGTGGTTACCAAATCACTTGCCTGTTCAATTCGATTCTGAATTAATGTCGATGTGATTTCAGGTTCCGTTTGTTTATTCGCAAAGAACATACCGCCTACAAAGGCAATTAAGATAAAGACAACAACAAATAAAACTTTCTTTAAATTTTTCATAAGTGACCTCCTCATTAAAATTGTATCATAAATGAATAAAGTAAATAAACCGACATACATAGTGTCAAATTATTGAGTATAGTAAAAACACGACGGAAACGATTATATGTTATAATGGATAGCGTGGAGGGTTTTCATGACTAAAGTAGAATTTCAGAAGGCTTGTTTAGAAGCCGGTATCCAATTAAATGAAGAACAAATGAATCAATTTGAAAAATATATGCAGCTTCTTGTTGAATGGAATGAGAAGATGAACTTAACGGCAATCACACAGGAAGAAGAAGTATGGGAGAAACATTTTTATGATTCAATCATGCCGTTTTCAAATATTAAATTTGAAACAATGTGTGATATTGGCTCAGGCGCAGGATTTCCAGGTATCCCTGTAAAAATTGCATTTCCACATGTTCATATGACTTTGGTGGAGCCATTACAAAAGCGTTGTCGTTTTTTAAATGAAGTGAAAACTCAATTGAACTTGGATAATCTCGATATACTAAATGTTCGAGCTGAAGATTTGGCAAAAGAAAAACGTGAATGTTTCGACGTGGTCAGTGCGCGTGCGGTTGCTAAACTATCTATTTTATTAGAACTTTGTGTTCCTTTTGTGAAGATGGATCATACTATGGTGGCTTTAAAAGGTAAGAATGGTCACGAAGAGTTGATCAATGCGCAAAAGGCAATTGATACATTAGGTGTTGAATTGATTGATGAAGAAAAATTTATGATTGAAGAGGATGCAACACGCATTAATTTATATTTTAAAAAGGTAAAACATACGCCAAATAAATATCCTAGAGCGTATGGGCAAATCAAGAAAAAACCTTTGGAGGGTTGAGTATGGGAAAAGTTATTGCAATTTCGAATCAAAAAGGTGGAGTAGGTAAAACTACGACATCTATAAATTTAGCAAGCGGACTTGCACATGTAGGAAAAAAAGTATTGTTGATTGATTTCGATTCGCAGGGAAATGCAACACAAGGATTAAATGCGAGTCAAAATAATTCACAAGCAACGATTCACTCTGTATTAATGGAGGGAGTTCCTATTCAGCAGGCCATCGTACCTAAAATGAATCCAAGAATTGATATTGTTCCAGCCAACATTAATTTAGCTGGAGCTGATTTAGATATGGACAAAATGGAAGCCGGCAAAGAAGAATTATTAAAAAAAGCCATTGCACCTATTCGAGATCAATATGATTACATTATTATTGATTGTCCACCATCACTTGGACTATTGAATACCAATGCATTGACAGCAGCTGACAGTATTTTGATTCCAGTACAGTGTGAATATTATGCATTGGAAGGAGTTACGCAGTTGTTGATCACAATTCGTCTTGTCCAAAGAACAAGTAACCGAAATTTAAAAATTGAAGGTATTTTATTAACAATGTTTGATATTCGTACAAGATTAAGTGTAGAAGTTTCGCAGGATGTGCGTCAAACTTTTGGCAAGCTTGTATATCAAAATTCTATTCCGAGAAATGTAAAATTATCGGAAGCACCTAGCCGCGGCATGTCTATTTTTGAATATGATCCAAAAAGTACAGGAGCCAAGGCATATGCTGGTTTAACTGAAGAAGTACTAAAACGTAATTCAAAGGAGGCATAGCTATGGATAACAAAAATAATGCTCGTTTAGGAAAAGGATTGTCCAGTATTTTTGGGCAAGATGTTTCTAAAGTATTAGATGATATTCAAAATGGAGATATGGAAGTTGAAAGACAGGAACAGTCAAAAATTCCTGTGGATGAGATTCGTCCAAATCCATATCAGCCTCGTAAAGTATTTAATGATGAAGCTTTAAAAGAATTAAGTTCATCAATTAAGCAACATGGTGTGTTTACGCCGATTCTAGTTAAAAAAAGCATTCAAGGATATGATTTGATTGCCGGTGAAAGAAGATTAAGAGCTTCAAAACTTGCCGGATTAAAAGATATTCCAGCTATCATTGTTGATTTTGATGATCAGGAAATGATGGAAATTGCTTTGTTGGAGAATATTCAGCGTGAAGATCTAAATGTAATAGAAGAAGCAAAAGCGTATGAAAAATTAATTCAACGATTAGGATATACACAAGAACAGTTAGCTCATCGTGTCGGAAAATCACGTGAACATATCACAAATTTATTGCGATTGTTAAAACTTCCAGAAGATGTCCAGGAATACGTTGTGAGTAAACAATTAAGTATGGGGCATGTACGAGCTTTACTTGGTCTTAAGACAGAGGCAAGTATGCGTAAAGTCGCTAAACAGGCTATTGATCAAGGTTTGTCTGTTCGTAAAGTAGAACAAATTGTAAAAGATACAAACAATAAAAAAACGATAGAAAAGCCAAAAGAAGATATTTATGTGAAGGCAGCTAAAGAAAAGCTTCAGGAATTCTTCCAAACATCGGTATCTATCAGTAAAAATGCCATTTCTATTCATTATGAAAATAAAGAAGACTTAAATCGAATACTAGAATTATTGAACCTAGTTGAAGAAGAATAAGTCTTCTTTTTTTGACAAATGTTCTGTTTTTTGTATAATATTCATTATTCATGGAGATGTAGTAAAAAAATAGCGCCAGGACTAAGTATTTAGTTGACGAGGACCAGACTTATCGAAAGATTCGGCGGGTAGTCTGGAGGTTGATACAACCTTTAACGATGGACAAAACCAATGTGTGAACATTGAACAAAGCCATTTGGTATCCTCCATGATAATAATTTATAGGAGGATTTTTTATAATGTGTGGAATCACAGCGTACGCAGGTAAAGAGAGTGCTTTACCATTTTTATTGCAGGGTTTAGAAAAACTCGAATATCGAGGATACGACTCTGCAGGCGTGACTCTAGTTTCGAATCACCATCTAGAAACGTATAAGGCGAAGGGGCGTCTAACAAATTTAAAGGAATTGTTGAATGAAAAAGAACATCCTGAACATACAGGAATTGGACATACACGTTGGGCAACACATGGTGTTCCAAGTAATATGAATTCACATCCTCATACAAATGAGAGTGAAACAATTTCAATCGTGCACAATGGAATCATTGAAAACTATGCATCAATCAAGGAATGTTTATTAGAACAAGGATATACATTCCAGTCACAGACGGATAGTGAAGTTATCGTTCATATGTTGGATTACTATTATCAAGGCGATATGATGTACGCTTTAAAAAAATGTGTGCAATACCTTCAAGGTAGTTTTGCGCTATGTGTAGTTTGTACAGATTATCCTGACTGCGTTTTTGTCGCAAAAAAAGAAAGCCCAATGATTTTAGGAAAAACAGATACATCTGCATTTTGTGCAAGTGATATTCCAGCTGTGTTAGATTACACAAAAGATATTTGTGCTTTAGAAGATGGACAGATGGCCGTATTAAGACCCGGAAGTATTGAAGTCTATGATTTCTTTGGGGATCCCGTTTCAACAACTTGGATGCATATCTCATATGATGCTTGTGCAGCTCAAAAAGGTGGATATGATACTTTTATGCAGAAGGAAATGCATGAACAACCGTATGTGATCAAAGAAACATTGAGAGCTCATATTGAAAATAATTTGGCTATGCCAGAATTATCTGGTTTAGATGTTTCAAAAATCAATCAAATTTATTATGTTGCGTGTGGAACTGCTTACCATGCGAGTTTGTATGCTCAATACTTATTGCGCACATGGATTGATTTACCAATTTACTGCATTAGTGCAAGTGAGTTTAGATATGGAAATTATCGAATTGATGAAAACACTTTATGCATCTTTGTTTCACAATCTGGAGAAACGGCCGATACTTTGGCAGCATTAAAACTTTCGAAAGAAAACAAAGCCCAAACACTATCTGTGACAAATGTGTTAGGTTCTAGTTTAGCTCGATTATCTGATTACGTTTTATATACTTGTGCTGGACCAGAAATTGCGGTCGCAAGTACAAAAGCTTATACAACACAACTTGTGTTGTTGGCATGTCTATGTTTAAAGTTAGCGTCTTTATTTAATAAGGGTGTGGCATGTAAAAATCATATGATCAATCAGTTGAAACAAATGCCAGATGTAGTTGAACAAATGCTTGCACAAGAAGAAAAAATGGCTGAATTTGCTAAACTGTTAACGAATCAAAAAGATGCCTACTTTATTGGTAGACAACTGGATTATTTAAGTGTTTTAGAAGGTGCGTTAAAACTAAAAGAAGTTTCGTATGTGCATGCCGATGCATATATGGCTGGTGAATTGAAACATGGTCCAATCGCATTGATAGAAAAAGATACAGTTGTGATTGCGCTAGCTACGCAGCCTAGTGTTGCACAGAAGACAATTTCGAATATTTTGGAAACGGTTGCTCGAGGAGCCAAGGTCATTTTGATTGCTTCACAAAGCCAAAATACGGAAGGCTTTGAGTATGTGATTCGCATTCCAGATGTAGATCCATTACTAAGTTGTATTCCGGCAACAGTTTTATTGCAGGAATTAGCTTACTATGTCGCAAAAGAAAAAGGTTGCGATGTAGATAAACCTCGTAACCTTGCGAAAAGTGTAACTGTAGAATAATTATTCTTTAATTTCAGTGATGATATAGTGAATGGTTTGATCTAAACCATGCTCAGATAAATATTTTAATAAATGATGGATGAGGGCGTCTGTTTCAGGATGAATCAGAATTTTACCTCGTCCATTTTCATAATATTCAAGTGCACTAGAGTCTGTGTACTTTTCTTTTTGATAAATCATACTTGCAGCGACTCGATCACAAAACATTTCAATGACATAGTTTGTAGGCATCTTACATGCATAAATGCCATCTACTCCAAAATCAAGCCAATATTCCCAATGATGTTTGTTTCTTCCTTTATGATGTAACCAACCTAATGAATAGCCTTTTTCTTCTTTCTCGGCATCTATAGGAGAGCGGAATCCTTGATAATAATGAAAACCTGTCTTTAATTCAATATAAGAGTATTTGCTTAAATCATGGAGTAAACCTTGTTTATATAGGTGACAACGAAAACAAAGCCAAGTAACTTTTAATTTGTGCTTGTTGATTGTATGTAAATGAGATAATGCTTTATTCATAAATTCACTTCTTTCTTGCCTATTCTATCATAAATTAAGAAAACCATTCTAGTGTAGGCATCTAGAATGGTTTCTTTTTGTTTATTATTATTTTTAAAAGAGAGATATGAATAAATGAGGATTGGATTTAAAATTGAACTTAATTTTCATGATTTACATAAAAATCTAGTGTATATAGACAAATGTTTGTGAATGAAATACGAAAAGCTAAATGAAAGCGAATACAATGAAAATGCTTGATATAAAGACAAAATGCTGTGTTTTGTTCATGAAAAATATACATAAATGTAAATTTGTGTGTAAATTTCTTTCTTAAACCCTTGAAAACGTGTTTCTAACATAGTATAATTTCTTCACACATAGTGAGCAGACTATAGGAGGAAAGAGAAATGAATAAACAAAGAATTGTTGCTGGTTTAGCATCTGTAGCAATGGCTTCTACTTTAGTAGCATGTTCAGGCGGATCTAGCAGTAACGCAAAAACATTAACAGTATCTGTAAACCAAAGTTTAACTGGACAGTTTACGCCTCAATATGCATCAAGTGCTTATGATCAATATGTAGTAAACTTATGCTACGAATCAATGTTAAAGTACAATGCGGATAACGAATTGGAACCAGAATTGGCTAAAGAATTACCAGAAGTAAGTGCAGATGGTTTAACATTAACTTACAAATTGGAAAAAGGACACAAATTCAGTGATGGAACTGAAGTAACTTCAAAAGACGTTAAATTTACATTCGCAACATTAGCTGATCCAAGCTATGCTGGTCCTAATGGTGGTGGATTGGAAAACCTAGTAGGATATAAAGAATATAATAGCGGAGCTGCTAAAGAATTAACTGGTATTGAAACTCCAGATGATTACACAGTAGTATTCCACTTAGTATCACCTCAAATCGATGCAATCGCAAAATTTGGTGGAATGGGAATCACTAGTGCAGATCACTACTCAAAATACAAACAAGGTAAAGTAAAAGTTGTTGAAAAGAACCAAGAAGAATCATGTGGTTCTGGTGCTTACCAAATAAAGAGCTATGATAAAGCAAGTGGAGCTTCATTTGTTCGTAATGAAGAATTCAAACCTGAAAAGGGACAATACCAAGTAGATCGTATTGTTATCAAGAAAACAGATGTAACTACAGAAGTTTCTGAATTGAAAAAAGGAACAGTTGATTTAATTCCAGATGTAATTGAAACAAATAAAGTAAGTGAAGCAAGTCAAGATAAAAACATGGCATTCAACTACTACTCTCGTAGTGTTGTTGGTTTCGTAGCTATGAACGCTAACAATGGAGCTACAGCTGACAAAGCTGTACGTCAAGCATTGATGTATGCGACAGATCGTCAAGGATTCTGTGATTCTTACTTCGGATGGGATAAAAAAGCAAGTGACGAAGTTAAGAAAGTTAAAGGTGGATATGTACCAGCTGCATACTGGAGTCCAGCATCAGTAAACTGTGGTGCCGTTGTTCGTAATGAAGAAACAATCGATGGATTAAATACATATGCATTTGATATGGATAAAGCGAACCAAGTATTAGATGAAGCTGGTTGGGTTCGTGGTGCTGATGGAATCCGTGAAAAAGATGGACAAAAATTAGAAATCAAATTCTTATTGTCAGAAGGTAACTCAGTACTTGAAACTTTAATTCCTATGGTTAAGAAAACTTGGAGCGATTTAGGTGTTGACTTAAAACAAACTACAGTTGACTTCTCTACATTATTAAGCAACATTCAAGATGAAAGCCACGATAGCGAATGGAATATGTGTTTCTTAGCTACTAGCTTTACAGATAACCAAGATGCTGGAGCTAATGATTCATATACTAATAATCCAAATAACATGGCTGTAAATAACTATTCTCGTATCAATGATCAAGCATTGGTTGACCAATTGACAAAAGCTCGTGCTGAGTCAAATGCAGAAAAATCAAAAGCAGAATATGTTGAAGCTATGAAGATGGCTGCTGATGATGCAGGTTACATGCCAGTTTACTCAGGTATGCAATTCAACCTTTACAATAAGAAAGTTGACTTGACTGGAACAGGAACATTACGTAACTGGTCTCAATCAATGGATACAATTACTGTAAAATAATTTAAAATTTGCACAAAGGTGTGTTAAAATAGTTGATGTTAAAGGACAAATGTTCATTAACAGAAACGTGGCAACGTTAAATAGTCTGCATGAAAAATTCGTGGATTGTTTATAAAATTAAGGGCAAGCCGTATTGACTTGCTCTTATATGCATTTAGTGGATAGAAAGGATCGATAACTATGCTAAAGTATGTATTTAAAAGAATTTTAGCGATGATTCCTGTCCTTTTCATCATTTCAATCGTTATTTTCGGTACTGTAAAGGCGATGCCAGGTGATGAGGTAACAGCTTATTTTGGAGCCGGTTCAAAGGTTACACAAGAACAACGTGATCACGTTCGTGAGTTGTTAGGATTGGATAAATCGTTACCTGAACAATATGTACGTTGGGTTGGACGTATGTGTACAGGAGATTTAGGATCAAGTATTACTCTTAAAAAACCAGTTGGAACTATTATTGGTGACTATGTATGGAATACATTCTATTTGAATGTTGTTTCTTTAATAGTGGCTTTAATTTTTGCGATTCCAGTTGGAATAAAGCAAGCCGTAAAGAAAGGTTCAGTGTTTGATAACTTCTGGACAGTATTTTCATTGTTAGGAATAAGTGTTCCAACATTCTTCTTTGCCTTAGTATTAATTTTCTTCATTGGTTTGAACATCCCAGGTATGCCAATCAATGGAATGCGTGACACAATGCTTTCAAGTTTTGGTTACTCAAGTATTTTCCAAGAAATTGGAGATATCGCATTACACTCAATTTTACCTGTAATCGTATTGGCGTTTAGTTCATTTGCGTCATTCTCACGTTATGTACGTAACTCTATGGTTGAAGTCATCAACATGGATTATGTTCGTACAGCACGTTCAAAGGGTCTTAAAGAAAAGACTGTTATCTACAAACATGCATTTAAAAATGCTCAAATTCCTTTAGTAACATTACTAGGATTATACATTCCATCATTATTCTCAGGAGCCGTAATTTTGGAATCTGTATTTATCTGGCCAGGAATTGGAAAAGTGTTAATTGATGCGATCAACCAACGTGATAACTCTTTAGTTATGGCTTGTTTGATGTTTAGTGCCTTATTGATGTTGTTAGGTAACTTATTGTCTGACATTTGTTATACATTAGTTGACCCACGTATCAAGGTTGATGAATAGGAGGGAACTATAGATGGCTAAAAAAGATGCTGTAGTATTAGAATCTGGTGAAAAAATTGAATCTATAGGTCCTTGGACCATTGCATGGCGTAAGTTTAGACAAAACCGTGTTGCCATGGCAGGTTTGATTATTTTTATTTTAATTGTTATTGCTGTTATTGTTATACCACCAATGCTTGGATATAGCGTAAATGACTATGATTTATCAAATCCTAACTTAGCTCCAGGAGGAGAACATTTATTAGGAACAGATAAACAAGGTCGTGACTGCTTATTCCGTTTATTCTTAGGTGGACGTATCTCTATTATGGTTGGTGTTATTGCTGCCGTTATCACTGTAATTTTAGGATGTACAATTGGCGGTATTTCTGGATATTATGGTGGAAAATTGGATAACTTATTAATGCGTTTTGCTGAAATCGTTTATTCATTACCATTTACACCAATGATCATTGCGGTTGCCGCAACAATGTTGTGGGTTCCACAAAGTCAAAAAATGTATACTGTATCATTATTGATTGGTTTATTATCATGGCCAGGACTTGCTCGTTTAGTTCGTGGACAAATTTTAACTTTACGTGAACAAGAATTTATGCAAGCTTGTGAAGCTTTAGGTATTTCAGATTTCTCAAAAATCTTTAAACACTTACTTCCAAACGTTATTTCTTTGGTAATCGTAAATGCTACACTTCAAATGGCTAGTGCTATCTTGACTGAGGCTGGTTTATCATTCTTAGGTATGGGTGTGACTGCACCTACTCCTTCTTGGGGTAACTTAATGAACTTGGCACGTGACTCTTACGTGTTCCAAAACTATCCTTGGGAATGGATCCCTGCAGGTTTAATGTGTTTATTAACTGTAATCTCTATCAACTTAATTGGTGAAGGTTTACGTGATGCATTCGACCCTAAAGAATTACAGTAGTAAGGAGGATACACAATGTCTGTAAATAAAAAAGTTATTAAAGTGGAAGACCTTCGTGTATACTTCCATACAAAAAAAGGTGATTCAAAAGCAGTTGATGGAAACCACTTTACAATGTATGAAAATGAAACACTTGCGATTGTAGGTGAATCAGGTTGTGGTAAATCAGTAACTGCCATGTCTATTTTAGGCTTAGTAAGTGAACCAGGAGAAATTATGCCTGGATCAAAAATCGTATATATGGGAAATGTAGACCGTGATGAAGATGGCTTGAACTTAGCAACAGCTACAGATGAACAAATTCGTCATATTCGTGGTAACGAAATCTCTATGATTTTCCAGGAACCAATGTCAAGTTTGAACCCAGTTATTACAGTTGGGGATCAAATTATGGAAAGCATTTTCACGCACGAAGAAGTATCTAAAGAAGAAGCTAAACAACGTGCAATTGATTTGTTGGCAGAAGTAGGTATTTCTCGTCCAGAAAAAGTTGTTGATAACTATCCATTCCAATTATCAGGTGGTATGTGTCAGCGTGTTATGATTGCGATGGCTTTATCTTGTCATCCAAAATTATTGATTGCCGATGAACCTACAACAGCTTTAGACGTTACAATTCAGGCTCAGATTCTTTCTTTAATGAACAGATTAAAGAATGAAACAGGTACATCTATCATGTTGATCACACACGACTTAGGTGTAGTTGCTCAGGTTGC
The DNA here is from genome assembly GCF_056804935.1 of Holdemanella sp. Classification (NCBI taxonomy): domain Bacteria; kingdom Bacillati; phylum Bacillota; class Erysipelotrichia; order Erysipelotrichales; family Erysipelotrichaceae; genus Holdemanella; species Holdemanella sp. The sequence goes on from NZ_DBMEXE010000005.1 coordinate 22,179, forward strand.
TGATAACGTTAACGTTATGTATGCAGGTAAAGTTGTTGAAACAGCTCCAGTAGAAGAATTGTTCAGCAACCCTAAACACCCATATACAGTTGGATTAATGAATTCAATGCCTTCATTAGCTGAAGAAGGTAAGCGTTTAAATACAATTGAAGGTAGTGTACCTAACCCATTGTATTTACCAAAAGGTTGCTACTTAGCAGATC
>NZ_DBMEXE010000006.1:0-20256 GCF_056804935.1 Holdemanella sp.
CAATTGTAGCAGGATCTACAACAGCTTCAATTTTTTCTGGCAAATTCTTTACCTTTAAATTGATGATATTTTCACCTTCCGAATATTTTTTCAAGTCAGCTACGACTTGCACACTACCCTTTGAACGGAATACCTGAATACTTGTCGCATCTCCAGTTAATGAAACATCTACTGTACTTGGCACACCAGCCACATCATATTTATCTGTATCTGCTAGTACTTCAACAGCTACATTTCTTAGATCCACAGTTGTTCTTGTATCGTTGAACAATTTTAAACTAATATCTTCATAGTTGATCACAACACAAATCATGATGGATAAAACCAAAGAAATAATTACAGATCCTTTTTTATCAAATAATACACGGTCTACGAGTTTACTAACTTTTTGAAATATCAAAGTCAGTAAACCACGCAACTCATTAAACCATACAGAAGGGCTCTTCTTATTTGGAGATTCCATGTTGACTGCCCTCCTTTTTCTGTTCATATAAATTCACAATTTCAATTGCCTTCACACGCTCATCCTTATTTGCGTCCTCAGTCTGCTTTTTAGCACGTTTGCCCATGGACTTGGCTTGAGACAACATAGGAACAAGAATTGAAGACGGATTTTGACTTGATTCTGTCACTAACATATTTGTTAGATAACGCTGTAAACCTTCTGGTGGATATTGCGTTAACTGGCCATTGACCGCAACTGAAATATTTCCTGTTTCTTCACTCACAATAATTGTGATTGAGTCTGTAATTTCACTAATACCGACAGCCGCTCTATGTCTTGCTCCATACTTACTAGGAAGATCCTTTGTGGTTGGAGGAAAATAAGCTGCTGCACACGCTATTTTATTCCCCTGAATAATAACGGCACCATCATGCATTGGTGTTCCATACTGAAATATTGTTCCTAATAATTCAGTTGAAACTTCCGAATCCATCACAATTCCTGTACGAATAAAATCGGACAAGCTCTGTGTTCTTTCGATAGAAATCAAGGCTCCTGTCTTTGATTTTGACATTTCTGTACATGCCTCTACCAATTCATTGATCATCTGTTGAATTTGTGAAACGGAGACATCCGTTGTTAAGATAGCTGTTGTTTTACCAACTTTCTCCAACATACCACGAATTTCAGGTTGGAAAACAACCAAAATAACGACAACTCCCCAATTCAAGAACATTTCAATCAAATAATTTAAAGCATTTAAGCCTAGCCATACAGCTAAAGCCTTGATTAAAACGATAATCAATACACCCTTCACAAGTTGGATCGTACGTGAATTATTACGCACAATTCTTAGTCCAGAATATATCAATCCCCATACTACTAAAATATCCAATAATAATCGAATTAGGAATGTAATATCAGATAAGCTGAAACTCATCTAAAATACCCCCTTATTTTATTTATAAATTTTTTGAAATTAAATCACTTACTGAATCATACTCAACTTGAGCATGTGCTTTTACATCTTCATCTGCACACGACATAACTGAACCATGCACACCAAATTCAATCAATGGAATATCATTATGTCCATCACCAATTGTATATACATCTTCTTCATTGATATTCGCATATTCAATCAAGAAATCTATACCTGTCGCTTTAGAAATCCCCTTTGGTACAATATCAACAACGAAATTATTTGGATAAGCAACAACTTGTTCATAATACAAATCATTGATTTTACTTGCCACTTCTAAAGCTGAATCTGTATCTTCCATTGATAATACGATCTGCGCAAAATGTGTCATATCCAACAATTCGGCTTCCGTAACATCTGGTTTTAAATTTGGATAACGATGATCCACTGCATCTGGCTGCAATACAATACGATGACGGTGAATTCCATCATTTACAACATAACTAATCACAGTGTCTAATTTTTTAACATTATGTAAAATGTCTACACAAACATCAAAATTCAAATAATTCGACAACAAGACATCTCCATTTTCACCAAAAACCATACCACCATTATTTGTGATCAAATAATCACATGGTAAATTAAATAATTTGATTTGCGCATCAATCGATTCTTTAGAACGACCCGTCACAATCACGAATTTGTTCCCCTTATTTTTCCATTCTTCAATCGATTTTAAATCTTCTGGCATTACATCCTGTGCATAACGTAATGTACCATCATAATCTGTAGCTAAAAGCTTCATGTATAATTCCTCAACTTTTCTATTTACTATGATTTTATCACATAATTTTAATAACAAGCAATATTACTATCCGTCCTTGATTCACATCCTGCAACATAGACACCATTTTCTAATCGAATAATGACTTGTCCACGCCCAAACATTGCTAATTCGGACTCTATTTCAATTTCATGACCACGTTTCTTTAATTCAGTAATTATATTTTCATCAAAGCCTGGCTCAACAATAAATTTCATATTCTCTATCCACTGAAATCGTTTGGCATCTAAAGCCATCTGTGGATTTAAATGAAAATCAATCATGTTTGTGACAACTTGCATATGTCCCTGTGGCTGCATATAACCGCCCATTACACCAAAAGGCCCAACTGGTTTATCATCTTTTGTCAAAAAACCAGGAATAATTGTATGATACGTCTTTTTATGAGGCATCAAGTAATTCACATGAGATGGATCTAAACTAAAATCATATCCACGATTTTGTAAGGAAACTCCATCTACGACAATGCCACTACCAAATCCCATATAGTTTGATTGAATATATGAAACCATATTGCCATCTTTATCTGCTGTGCACAAATAGACTGTACCGGAGCCATGCGGCTTATCTACCCTTGGTGGCAAAGCCAAATGACCAATTTGACTTGCTCTTTGTTTACCATAATCAACACTTATCAAATCATCCACTGGCATATTCATACATTTAGGATCTGTAACATATTCTTTGGCATCCGCAAAAGCCATTTTTAAAGCTTCCATCTGCGTATGAATACAATCCACATCTCTATCTTTAAATTGAAAATTATTTAAAACATTCAAAGCCATTAAAGCCACAATGCCCTGTCCATTAGGAGGTAATTCCCACACTTGATAGCCGTGATAATCTACATGAATTGGATTGACCCATTCAACCTTGTGATCTTCTAAATCTTGTTTTCGTAAGAATCCACCAAATCTTTTAGATTCTTCATCAATACGATCTGCCAATTCTCCATAATACAAAGCATCTGTATTTGTATCAGCAATCTTTTCTAGTGCATCCGCAAGTTTTGGCATGCAAATCATCTGTCCTGGTTCAGGTGTTTTTCCATCAAAAGTAAAAGTATCATACCAGCTCTTAAACTCCTCACTATTTGGAATCGCATTTAATGCTTTTTTCCACATACGAGCAATCTCTGCACTGACTGGATATCCATTTCTTGCATAATCAATGGCAGGTTCTAATAACTTTTTAAACGGCAAAGAACCAAATCTTTCACTTAAAGCTTTCCAACCCTTTACTGCACCAGGCACCGTAACTGGAATCCATCCTCGTTTTGGAATTTCATCCACTTTATCTGCCGAAATCGCATATGGAGAATGACCTGAACTGTTCATGCCATACATCTTATCTTTCATCCATACAATCGCAAATCCATCGGATCCAAGCCCATTTGAACATGGTTCTACAACCGTCAAACAAGCTGCCGTCGCAATGGCCGCATCTACGGCATTTCCACCCTGCATAAGCATTCTTAAACCAGCTTGTGTAGCTAAATTATTTCCTGTACAAACTACACCATTTCGTGCAATCACATTCGTTCTTTTGGATGCGAATGGATTATCATAATAGTTAATTTCCATATCTTCATCACCGAGACAATTATACAAAAATTAGAGCAGACATTCCATCTGCTCTGATTTATTTATTCACTTTTTTTAAACCGGATAACTTTTCTACCTTATCCAATTTTTTATCATCCACATTATGATTTTATTCTATTCATTTTCCTTAAGCATTTTCTCAAGTATGACCATATATGAGTATCTTTAAGTTCCATGATCTAGATTGGATGATATCCTTAACATTCCAAGTACTCTATCCTTTTTGTGATTATTCACTCGATAAAAACCCTTTATCTAAATCCTATTTCCTTTTCTTGTTAAGTTCCACTGAATGTTTTTTCTAGAATTCCTCTAGCTTAACCTTTGGAGCCTTCTCTCCATAGCTTCAACTTTTTATAGTTAAAACTTTCCGTTTCAACTCTATGTTATTGTCATCTTCTCACCGCTCTCTTTTTGTCTTAAGAGAAGTTTTCTCTGCTCTTACTTCTCTTTACACTTTCATTATAACCAACAAAATCAAAAAGAAAAGGCAAGTGGTAAAACTCGCCTTTTTACTGGTAAAACCGGTTATTTCATCGATATCTTTCGCTTTTTTCCTCTCGAAACAGGAATCAGAACCTTGTTTATAAGCTCAACTTCATCTTTATACCAAGCCACAATATATTTAGAATTCACAATATAGGATACGTGTACTCGTAAAAAGCCAAACTCTTTAAACACTTCTTCAAGTGCATTCATACTATCACGCTTATGGAAAACGCCTTTTTTTGTATAGAAATACACCATCTTTTCATTCTTTTCCAAATAGTAGATATCTTCATACGAAAGATTCATACGAACTCCATCATAATTAAATTCATATACATGACTTTGAATACATTGCGAACGAATCATTTGATCATAAGCTGAAATGTCATCTGCGATATTTTCTTTTGAAATATAGAACACACGACTTCTTTCATCATCGCCACGCGTCTTAATTGGATTTTCACACACATAAATCACAATCGCATTGGGATTATCATGTACAAATACACTTTCAATACGATTCGTCTTAAACATTTCATCAAACACAAATAATTGATACTCTTCTTCCTTCATCCGTTTTGCCAGATCACTCGCCTTTAAGTAATGACGAAAACACCAATCCTCATGCATAAACAATTTAGATAATTGAAAAACGATGTCCTTAGTTTCTTTTTCATATTCTAATATGGCTACTTTTATCATACTTATAATTATAAAGAGTGAACGCATTTTTATCAAATGTAAACCGTTTCAAAATATTATTCTTTAAAGTCACGAATTAAAATCAAATCCTTAACAATTTCTTTTGCGCTAATTGATAAAATGATTTCTCCCTTTTCTTTAGTGGCGCCCCTTGGATCTCCACCAATCCCAATTGGTTTTTGCTGCTCAGTTACCCAATCCGATGCAAGCCAAGACAAATGTGCTTTCATAGCTGTATTTTTAGGAATACCCTTTTCACTTGTTTCTAACTTAACTAAACATTCATCAATTGCCATGACCATGGAAGTTTCCATTTCTCCGCCATGAAAATCAAAAGTATTCCCTTTAGAAATCGTTGCCTTTACAGCTGGATGATCAAAGGCTCCTGAGTTTAATACAAATGGATACACTTTAAAATCACTTCTTACTTCTCTAGAAATCAAATTGGCGACCGGTGCATTTCCACCATGACATACAAGAAGAACCAATTTTTTAAAGCCATGATGAGCTAGACTTTCACATATGTCATACAACATATGATAGTAAGTCATAGGTTTAAATGTAATGGAGCCACAAAACTCTTTATGTTCCGTACTCAATCCGACTGGAATGACTGGAAACAACAATAAATTTATGTCCTCGTCCTTTAACTCTTTTTCAATATAGTCACACATAGCTGTGGCAATGAGTGTATCCGTACCAAGTGGTGCTTGATTTCCATGTTGTTCTAATGCCCCTAATGGAATCAAAACAATTGTGTTTTCTCGATCGACTTGTTCCATTTCTAAACGTGTTAATTCTTGATACTTACAAATCATACTTATTTTGCCTCGTAGATAAATTTAAAGCTTGGACGAATGGCAGCCAATCTTTCCATCAAGAAATATCCAATGATGTAGTTAGCTGAGATTTTGATCAAGTTAAATGGAATTGTCGCAAGTGCAATAAATGAAGTTAAATCTTTAATACTTGGATTTACAGAACCTACCATCTGCACAACAGAATCTAACGGCATTCCCATAGCTTTGGCATATAGTGGCAAAGTAATACATGCATTACAGAAACATGCGAATACGGTACGAATTAGAATTCCAACAATTAAAGAGACAATAACAGCTTTTCTTGTCTTATTCATCTTCTTGTACACAAACCATGTTGGTAAAATAAATAGAACAATGCCTAAAAGATTTGCGAGTTCACCCACATAAGCAGTGTTTGTTCCTACTGTCACAACTTTTACAACTAATTTAATAACTTCTACTAAAGTGGCAGATACAGGACCTAAACTAAATAGAGCAATAATACTTGGTACATCACTAAAATCAATCTTGTAGAATGGTGGCATCATTGGTAAAGAGAATTCCAGTGACATCAAAGCTCCTGCAAGACCTGCAAGCATCGCCGTTAATACAATTGTTTGAACATTCCATTTTTTCATCTTTTTACCTCCTTTTGATTCGGATAAGCTCTTCCAAAAGGAAAACCCCAAGAAAAATCTTCTCGGGGTCTAAAAAATACAAAAAATACTTTTGTGTCTTCTACCATCCAGACTATACTGTCGGTCTTGGAATTACACCAAGTCAGCCACTTGCGTGGGTCGCGGACTTTTACCGCCGGTAGGGAATTACACCCTGCCCCGAAGAACTCATTGAATCTATGTTCGCAAATAAAATAACACATAATCTTCCATCATGCAACTAATTTGTTTATTTTTTCACAATATCAAATTTATCTTGTGAAAAACAAGGACATACATTTTCACACGAAGCTATGACAGAACTAGCTAAATGACTACCTATCTTCATAGCCTCAAGCATACTCTTACCATAAGTTAGTCCAGCACTTGTCCCAGCACAAAATGCATCTCCTGCTCCTGTTGCATCCTTTACCTCGATTTGACGAGCCTGACAAAAGCCGCTTTCACCGTTGTTTTTCACATATAAAGATCCCGCTTCACCAAGTGTTACAATCAAAGAGTTAAATTCTGATTGCTGCAGTTCATCAATCAATGTATGACTTAATTCTTCTGCTGATATCTCTTTAAAATCTCTTGAAAAAAGAATACTCGATTCTAATTGATTACAGATCAAACAATCAAATTGCTTCAAAAGATCTTTTCTTTCAATCGCAATATTCATATTGCTGACAACACCAAATAATTTTTTATTATGTTTTTGACATAAATAAACAACTTTTTCAACAATTTCCTCATCCATATCTATTTCAGCCACCACAGAATCGCTATTTTCAATAATTGTGTCTCCATTTTCTTCTAAAATTGAATAGATCGGCATTAAATTCGGACGATGAGATATTGAACCCGCTAATTCTCCATTATGATCAAAAACAGCTAGCCATGTACCCATACCGTTTTCGATAGATTTCATATAATCTGTATTCACATTTCGATTTTGCAATCTCTGTTTAACATCTTCTCCTAATGCCGTATTATCAACAATACTAACAAATGTTGAGTTTAAACCTAAATTCGCAATATCTTCTACAACATTTCGTGCTACACCACCATGAATATACTCAATATATCCTGCATTTCTCCCATCAGGAACATATATATCTTGTGGAAAGCCTTTAATATCCACAAAAATCGCACCTACTACAACAATTCCATTCTTTTTTGAATCACGTTATTTTTCACCTTTCATCTCAAACAAGATATCTCTTAGTTGCGCCGCTCTTTCGAAATCTAAAGTACGAGCTGCCTCTTTCATTTCCTGTTCTAATTCTTTGATCATCTTTTCCTTTTGTTTTGCCGGCAACTTTTTCTTTTTCAAATACTTAGCCGCCATTTCCTTAGTTTCCTTAGAACGAACTACATCATGGATTGGTTTGATGATTGTCTTTGGAACAATGCCATGTTTTTCATTATATTCCATCTGAATCGATCTACGTCTTGCGGTTTCATCTATGGCTTCCTGCATACTTTCTGTAATTTTGTCGGCATACATAATAACTTTACCTTGGGCATTACGTGCCGCACGACCAATAATCTGAATCAATGATCGTCTTGATCTCAAGAAACCTTCTTTATCCGCATCTAATATCGCAATCAAGCTGACTTCCGGAATATCTAAACCTTCCCTTAATAAGTTGATACCTACAAGCACATCGTATTTTCCTTGGCGTAAATCATGAATGATCTCCGTACGTTCAATCGTTGTAACTTCATGGTGTAGCCACGCTACTTTTAAATCCAAATTCTTTAAATAGGAAGTTAAATCTTCGGCCATACGAACCGTTAGCGTCGTAATTAGAGTTCTTTCATGTTTTTCAATGCGCTCCTTGATTTCATCTACTAAGTCATCAATTTGACCTTCAATAGGACGCACTTCGACTTCCGGATCTAAAAGACCTGTTGGACGAATGATTTGTTCAACAATTTCCCCATGCGTTTGATCCAGTTCGTAATCTCCTGGTGTTGCGGATACAAAGATGGCATTTTTAATCAACCCCTCAAATTCATTAAAACGCAAAGGTCGATTATCTAAAGCACTTGGAAGTCTAAAGCCATAATCTACCAATATTTGTTTTCTTGCGCGGTCTCCATTATACATGCCACGAATTTGTGGTAACGAAACATGGCTTTCATCTACTACAAGTAAAAAATCGTCTGGGAAATAATCAAATAGTGTATAAGGTCTTTCACCTGGTTTTCTGCCATCAATATGCCTTGAATAGTTTTCAATACCTGGGCATACGCCAAATTCTCTTAATGCTTCTATATCGTAGCGACATCGTTGTTCCAAACGCTCTTTTTCTAATGGTTTACCCTGCTCATCAAAATAAGCCAATCTTTCATCCAATTCTTCTTGAATTGTGTCTGCTGCATGATTGATGATATCCATACTTGACGCATAGCCGTTAGCTGGATAAATAATATATAACTGATAAGACTGATTGACATGTCCTGTTACTGGATCGACTTCACAGATTCTTTCCACTTCATCATCAAACATTTCAATACGAATTAAATAACGATCCGTATGCCCTGGTGTAATTTCAATGACATCCCCACGTACTCTAAAAGTTCCTCTTAATGGATCTGTATCATTACGCTTATATTGTTGATGTACCAATGCCAGCATCAATTCATTTCTTTCAATGATCTGTCCACTTCTTAAAGTAAAGATCATATGACGATATTGTTCTGGATTACTAGCACCATAAATAGAGGCAACACTAGCTACAATAATCGTATCTCTTCGTTCTAAAACACTATTTACAGCTGCCATTCTAAGCATATCCAATTCTTCATTGGTCTTTGTGTTTTTGTCAATATATGTATCTGTTTTTGGCAAATAGGCTTCTGGCTGGTAATAATCAAAATAAGAGACGAAATATTCCACACGATTATGTGGAAAAAATTCTTTAAATTCAGAATACAACTGTCCCGCCAAAGTTTTATTATGTGCAAACACCAAGGTTGGTCGATTCACTTGGGCAATCACATTCGAAATTGTAAATGTTTTTCCAGTTCCTGTAGCTCCCAACAATACTTGAAACTTTTTATCTTCTTTTAAACCAGAAACCAATTCCCTAATAGCTTCTGGCTGATCTCCACTCGGTTTATATTCAGATACTAATTCAAACTGATTTTCCATATGCTCACATCCTTCACATATATATAATACACAAAAGTAAGTTTATACTTACTTTTGTGCCTCTTCTATCGCTTTTTGTCTTTGCGTATCATCACTTGGTGTTTCATTCATCTTCAACAATACTTTTTCCATCAAAAGATCCCACGTCTTTTTATCACAATCTCCCGTTACTTCTAAACGATTGTCCTGTTGAAAACTTGCCAAAGCTTGAGAGCTGGTATTTGAAAAATATGTATCTGTTCGATCCACATCATATCCTAAATACTTCAGATATACTTGTAAAGCTTGGGCATTATCATCCACGCTGTCTTTTTTGATGACATCCTTTTTCTTGACTTTATAATAGGACGTTGTCTTCACTTCTCCAAGTTTTACTTCAACATCTGGTTTAAAACCCTTCTTGTTGATGCTTGTACCTTTTGGCGTATACCAACGTGCCACTGTATACTTAAAACTTGTTCCATCTGAGAATGGTACTGTAACTTGTTCGGTACCTTTACCGTAAGATGTTGTTCCTACTGTAGTCACTGTATCCCCTAAATTATCTTTTAAAGCACCAATCAAAACTTCGGCTGCACTTGCCGTATTTTCATTTTGTAGAACAACAATCTTGTCCATTTTGACTTGATTGAATTCATCTTTTGTCATTTGTTTAGTGAACTTGCCATCTTTATCTTTTTCCTTGAAGACAACTGACTTTTTCGAAATCAAAGAACTCGAAATTTCCAATGCCGCATTTAAATAGCCGCCACCATTATTACGTAAATCTAAGACCAACTTTTTAATTCCCGCTTCTTGTAGGCGAGACATTGCCTTTGAGAAATCTTTGCCACTATTTTCTGAGAAACTCGTTAGAACAATTTCTCCATAATCTTCGTATACGTTACATACGACCGTTGAATCAAAAGTACCTGGAATCAAATTTGTCGTATATTCTTTTCCATCACGAAGATATTTTGTCTTAACATTCTGCCCTTCATGCGCCTTAATATATTTAATGATTGTATCTGAATCATTTTCACTACATTTTAAATCATCTAATGAAATAATTTCATCTTGGGGTTTTAAGCCTTTCTTATCCGCTGTTGAATTGATGTATACGTTGGATACAACGAAGTTTTTATTTTCATTTAAATAAAAGGAGATTCCTAATCCTACATTACTTCCTTCAAGACTGCTCGAAAAGGCTTTGGCTTGTTCTAAGTCAAAATAGTTTGTATGAGCATCTTGATCTAGAGTTGTCATTCCATCAATAGCTTGTTCCATAAGTTTGGAATCCAAGTTTTTGATTTTATTCGAATAATACCAATCTGAATTCAAAATTGAATAAATGGTATCAAATTTTTCTTGTTCTTTACTATTTCCTGTCGTTTTTTTATTTAAAATAACTGGTACACTTATGCCTGCGCCAAAACATGCAATGCATAGTAGTGTAATCAATATTGTTTGACTTTTTTTTCTCATAAGCTCATCCTGTTCTAAAACAAAATGGGACGAATCATTCGCCCCAATAATTCCATATAGAAAGTATACGAAACAATCCTTTATTCTGCAATGTTTTTATCGTTTCATTTTCAAATATTTTCTTGCCGCAAACAAGGATGCGAGCCCACCAATCAAAGCTCCTGCAAGAATGATAGAGAGTCCTACTTGAAAGCTGATTGTACTTGGTTTAAATAGGGCAAACATAGGTGTGAATAGTTTTCCGTCTAAACTTTCGTACAGCTTTTCATATCCAAAATGCACCAATAAATATGGAACGATAGATCCAAGTAGTCCAATAAAAATACCTTTGACAATGAATGGATTACTGATGAAACCATTCGTTGCACCTACTGTACGCATAATAATGATTTCATCACTTCTTGAATCAATTGTCGTTCGAATCGTGTTATAAATCAAATATAAAGACAATAGAATCAATAAAGCAACAATGCCTAAACCAATCTTTTGAATCATATTCAACATGTCTACTAAGCTTGTAACGCTGTCTCCTCCAAAAGCCGTGCTGGATACGCCATCAATTTTTTGAATCTGCGCACTTGTTTTACGGATAGAAGAAGCATTCTTTACATAAACAAAGAAAGCATTGGATAAAGGATTTGTTTCTCCTCGATAGGCTTTAAAAGCATCTCCCTTTTCTTTGATCATAAGTTCAAGTTCATCATCTTTAGAGGATACTTCTACCTTTGAAACATTCTTTAATTTAGATATTTCACTCTGAATACTTGATATAGCTGTTTCATCATCAATATCCTCATTTAAAATAACGTGAATACTCAAATCTTTTTGAACATCATTCGAAAAATAATTAACGTGTAATCCAATAATCAATATCGAACCAATCAAAAGTAGGGTAATGCCAATGGCACTAATGGCAGAAAAGCACAACATAATATGTCTTTTCATTTGGAGAAAGGCATACTTCAATTCGTATAAAAAAGTACGTAAACCTTTCATCATAAACTCTTATACCCACCTTTATTCGAATCGTGAATCACATATCCTTTGTCTAACATAATCGTACGTTTTTTAAAGCGGTCAACCAATACTTTATCATGTGTAACCATCATGATTGTTGTATCTAGTTTTTGGTTGATCTTTTCTAATAATGAAATAATTTCTAAACTCTTTTCGGGATCTAGATTTCCTGTTGGTTCATCCGCAATCAAAACTTTTGGTTTATTCGCAATGGCACGGCCAATCGTTACACGCTGTTGTTGTCCTCCAGATAATTCGTCTGGATAACTTCTAGCCTTTTCTTTCAAATCAACAAGCTCTAATACTTCCATTACACGTTTACGAATATGTTTGCGTGGCATACCCACAACTTCTAGGGCAAAGGCAATATTTTCAAAGACAGTTAATTTTGGAAGTAAACGATAATCTTGAAATACGCAGCCAACATTACGTCTATAGTACGGAACTTTTCTATGTTTTAAAGCCCCTACATTAATACCATCTACAATAACTGTACCTTCATCTGGAACTTCTTCTCCATTTAGCACTTTGATCAATGTAGATTTACCAGAACCTGTGGCTCCAATCACATAAACAAATTCACCTTTATCAATATGTAAATTGACATGATTTAAAGCATGTACTCCATTGGGATATGCTTTTGAAACATCTTTTAAATCAATCATAATGTTCCTCCTAACTAAAGAACTTTTCTGGTCTTTCCCTGCAAGGCGCTGCTTTACCAGCTTCACAAGAAGTACCTGTGCCTGACCAGCCTGTTCCCCACGCAAAATCAGCACCCGCACTAAAACGAGCTACCGCATCACTTACAGACATTGAACCTAGATTATAGACTTCAACATGTGTATGTGGCCCACTTGAATTTCCTGAATTTCCCGATAATGCGATTGCTTGTCCTTGTGAAACGCTTTGTCCTGCACTTACGTAGATTGTTTGCGACAAGTGACAGAAACTTACGGCATAAAGTGTATCGTTCACATTACACAACATTTCTATTGTGTTTCCACCACCATAAGGATATCCTGACCAGTTACCCAAATAGCCTGAGTTGCTTCCTACAGGGGCTGCGGCATATAAAATAACACCACTTGCCGGAGCTACTACAGTTGTACCAATTGGAGCTGCCCAATCTAGTCCCAAGTGCATGCCTCCACCAGGATATGCCCATGTACCTGCACTTTTACTTCCACCTTGTACAGGATGTATAAATCCAGATACGGATTCAATCGATCCTGAGAAGTTTGTTGAAATCACAAAGTCTCGAATGCTATTCATGTCCACTTGTGCGGAACGTTTCTGTGCTTCTAATTCTGTAATTTTTTTCTGATATTCTTCAACCAGTTTATTATAAGATTCCTCTAATTCACTGGCCTGCTGTTTTTGCGATTCTAATTCTGCCTTTTGACTTTTTGCGTCTTCATCTAAACGTTTTTGTTCATCTTGCTGCAAAACAAGTTCTTTCTTTAATTTATTTAACTTTTTAATTTGCGACTGATCATCTTCTGTGATTCTTTCAACTCCAGAAATACGACGAAGCATATCACTTAAACTATCCGATCCCATGATCAAGTCTATAATCATATTGGTTCCAATCGTTGTTTGTTCATTTTTCATACGATTTTCGATTTGTGCATTCCAAGCATCAATTTCAGCTTGTTTTGCCTGAATCTTCTCTTCCAATTCTTTAATGTTGTTTTCGATCAATTCAATCGATTTTTCTTTTTCACTTATCTGCGTTTGTAGATTGGAAACCAATTCTTTTTGTTCCTTGGCAAGCTGCTCCATTTTTGTCGTATCACTCTGCAAAGAAGCGATGCTTGAAGTATAAGTTTCAATACTGTTTTGCAGGCTTTGTTTACGATTCTTCTGATATTCCTGAAATCCCTGACAAGCTTTTACGCCAGCTTGTGAAGTTTGTGCCTGACTACACTTGGCATACCAGGCTTCTGTATCCGAATAGTCTTCTGCTGAAACAGGCATGATTAATGAGCAGGCCATAGCTAAACTTAGAAAACCTGCATATAATTTATATTTTCTCATCGTGTCCACCTCAAATATTTTCTAACGGCTAAATAACTTCCTAGCATTCCTACAACCATTCCAATCAAAAGAATGCCGCCTGAAGTACACAATACAAATGGATATGGTTTCAGCATACTCATCATGTCACTAAAAAACATACCATTCATTACGTGGTAAAGTCCTGTATAGCCAAATATACAAATCAAAACAGGGCCTAATGCACCCCAAAAGCCGATAAAGATTCCTTCTAATACAAACGGTAAAGAAATATACCAGTTATAGGCACCAACTGTTCGCATGATCGCAATCTCATCTTTTCGTACTAAAATTGTCATTTTAATAGTATTTCGAATCAAGAATACGGCAATCAAAACCATCAATCCTACAAAGACACTTCCCCATACACGGATATTTTTAAACAGTTGAATCATCGTGTTGATAGCACTACCTCCATATGTAGCTTGAACAACACCATCCATTTTTGAAATTTTCTTTGTCACTTTTGAAATTTTTGTGTTGTCTTTTAATTCCACATTCAAAACGTCATATAAAGGGTTCTTGTCCTCTCCCTTATATTGTTTAAACATCGCCCCATTTTCTTTGATCAACGCATCCAATTCCTCTTCTTTACTTGAATACGTTACTTTTTTTACGGAAGCAAGAGATGAAATTGAATCGGATAATTCACTAATTTCTTCATATTCTAGTGTTGGATTTAAAGAGACTTGAATCATAAATTCATTTTCAATTTGACTCGTAAATCCTCCGACATTCATATATATCACAAATATAAACAAAGCCATTAATAAAGCAATGCCAATCGATACAATGGAAGAAAAGGTCATCGAGAAATGACGGTGCATATCTTTATTGGCACTGCGTACTAGTCTTGGTAAACTCTTAAAAAACAGTAACATTTTTATCACCTACATCACCAATTATAACATACCTATCAAATCAGCCTACAAATCACAAAATTTCACATACACCTTCATTCTAATCCTTTCATGTGAAAACAATATTAAAACAGAAAAAAAAGATCGATTTCTCGATCTCTTATAAACTTTGACCTACTGCATCTGCCTTTTTAATAGCGGTAATAAACTCTTCTTTTGTGAATGGGAAAGGTGCATTTTTCCACTCATTTGTTTTTGTAGCCGCTTCAGTCAAAGCTTCCAAATGGCTTTCATCCAAGTCCACATCCGCTAAAGTCACTGGTAAGCCGATTGATTTATTGAATTTTGCCATTTTCATTAAATTTTCTTCATCTTTGGCATATGCATACAATACTAATACGCCAAAGGATACAACTTCACCATGTAGGTGGTGTCCATCACGTGCAATTGAGCAACTACCATTATAGAAGGCATGCGCAATGCTTGAATTATAATAATATTCTGGTTGGTTTGTTAAGTTTGAAACATATCCAGTGGATACGACAATATCCAAGGCAATAGCTTCGATTGCAGCTGAATTTGTATCATTTTTACAATCTTCCATACCTTGTTTACCATATTCCAACAATGGTGCAGTACAAGTTTTCGCTAATGCCAATCCCATTGTAGCCGTGTGATCTAAAGTCTTTCCTTGTGTTGCGAATTCAACTTCACATTGTTTAGACAACGCATCCCCAATTCCGGCCCAGAAATATTCACTTGGTGCTTTTGCGATAACATCTGGGTTGATAAAGATGTGTGCTGGACAATGAGGATATGAATAGTGGTCCAATGCTCCATTATCATCATATACTACGGCAATAGCTGTAGCGGCCGAACAGTTTGAACAGATTGTTGGAAATGAGAAAACCATTTTGTCATTCATTTCAATGGATGCGGTTTTACAAGTATCGATAGCTTTTCCTCCACCAATCGCAAAGATAACATCGGCTTCTTGTACGTTTGGATTTGAAGTCAATTTATGTACGTTTGTCATAGTACATTCAATACCATATACAATTGAATCTGTAATAATAATATCAGTCTCTTTAATGGCTTCACGAATTCTTGGCTCAGCAGCTGCCAAAGCTCTTTTACCACCAATCAATACAACTTTTTTAACATTGTATTTTTCACATACACCTGGGATTTCGTTGTAACAACTTTCTCCGACTGAATAATTAGACATTTCAATTGTTTTCATAAACTTCTACTCCTTCTTTTACTTCAACACTTTTTGTATGATAATTCTTGTATACACCTACAGTTAAGAATGGAACGATAATGATTGCGATAGCTAAATATCCACAATATCCATATCCATATTTAATAATATTTGTTAATCCGGCTAAAGAAATTGTCATGGATACCACAATAATAAATGCAGATACAATAATTCTTTTCTTCACTGGATTTTCTACATTCTTTAAAACACGAATATTTTCAAAGCGTGCCACAAATCCGAATGTTGTTGTTACTGCTGTAGAAATTAAGCAAAGTAATAAACAAATACCATATACAACAACCATCCAGTTAGCATTCATCGCATTTAAACTTGTCAATGTAGGTAGAGTTGTTTCTCCATAAACACCCTTCCAAGAAATTAACATCAATACACTTAATACTAATGCGACAGCATTCATCACAAATGAGATCCACATTGCTTTTGAACAAGATTTTCGATCTGGTAAAATAGCTCCACATGCTACGATCGTTGGTAATGTCACACATTGAAATCCTGCATATGTAAATGCATTTAAGATGGCTTTAGGCATATTCATAAAACCATTTACAGAAAAGTCATTTGCTAAAATAGCCCCAATATTTTGACCTTTCATGATTCCCATACCATAAATAACAATGGCTGTTACCAAAATAGCCATACCCATATATGTACTTGCCATACGAACTACGTTGGCTCCAAAAATTGTTAAGCAAAGAACAACGATTCCAACCGTAACGACACAAGCATAATAATTAAATCCAAAGTATTGTTGTAATGCACTTGCAGCTCCACTAATAGCTGCTGCAACTGCCATCAAAACCATGATATTAAAGAAAATCTCAAATAAGATTTCCAACTTATCGAATGGATGATATAAGTTTTCAAACAATTCCTTTGCGCTTGCCAAATTTCTCTGATTATACATCACCATGGCTTCTCGCATTGTCAATATCAATAGCAACATAGCTATTATGGCACTCACAATACCAGTCCATCCTATACCTACATAATATGTATTTGCCTGATTTCCTGTGGCAAATCCACCTCCAGCATGTGCTGAGAATAATACGGCGCCTACCGAAAATATCGCCATTTTTCCAACTTTTTGTGCTTTCATACTTTTCCTCCTATAGCGTGCACAACAAGCTAACAAAAAAACCAATCGTTTCTTGCTGCCTGTTAGACAGAAGAGACGAAAGGTTAGAATTACAATACTTCCGCGGTACCACTCTTCTTCATTCATTTAAGAATGCACTCATTTCAGATGCTATCACATCCTGCTTTATTAACGTTAAGCCTACGTCCAAGTCTTATCAACCTGACCACTCCATGGTAAGTTCAAAGTTCCATCTCTTATGTCTTGCACCAACCGACAACTCTCTAACAAAGACTTTCCTTTTACTACTCCATTTCCTTGTGTTTTGTGCGTTTATAATAACACCACATTTTCATTTATGCAAGCATTTTCTTACATTTATTTTCAGTAAATTCAAATCTATATTTTACATCCATCAAAAAAATGGTACATATTACTCATATATACCCTCAATTTCTAATAATTTTTCTTTCTTCTCAATTCCACCTGCATATCCAGTTAAATACCTAATTTGATCCAAACAATCTAAAGATAATTTATATTTTATTATAAAGTTTTAAATTTTCTGTTATAATGTATTTGGCATTGAAAGATAAGAAAGAACCCCTAGGGACTGCAATCCCTAGGGGTTCGCTTTTTTTGAATTTGTCAAATCACAATTTATTTGTGTCTTTTCATATATAATCCAAAATTAAATCTCATTCTTTTTTTCAAATTTTAATAAATATTCTTTTCTTTCGATTCCACCTGCATATCCAGTTAAACTATTATTGGATCCAATCACTCTATGGCAAGGAATCAAAATCGAGATTTTATTATGTCCTACAGCACTTCCCACCGCTTGTGCTGACATTGATGGAGAAATCATTCTTGCGATGTCTTTATATGTCATAGTTTTACCATAGGGTATTTTAAGAAGTAGTTGCCAAACTTTCTTTTGAAACTTTGTTCCAATTAGATGCATTTTAGGCAAAACTTTTGGTTTATTACCACTAAAATAAAGATTTAACCATTCTTTTGTTTCTTTTAAAACAGCCGTTTCTTCTTCAATTGGTTCTTTTAAACCATTCGCATAATATTTTTGATTTTCAAACCAAACGCCAATCAATCCAATTTCATCGGCAGCCAATAACATTTTACCTAATGGTGAATCATAATATTGTATATACATAACCCATCCTTTATACAGAAAAAAAGCCATCCGAAGATGACTTACTTTTTAAAATTGGTGGAGCGTATCGGGATCGAACCGATGACCCCCTGCGTGCAAGGCAGGTGCTCTCCCAGCTGAGCTAACACCCCATATCTTCAGCAAATGGTGGGCCTGAATGGACTTGAACCAACGACCTCACCCTTATCAGGGGTGCGCTCTAACCACCTGAGCTACAGGCCCATTCGCTGAATGCCTATTAAATATACCATGTGATTTTATATTATGCAAGTCTTTTTTTGATTTTTTTTAAATATTATAATTAATCTAGTTTTAGACATAAATATTGTCAGTTAAATGATTATAATCTTTTAAAATGGAGGTACCTTATGAGTCAAATAAAATGTCCCAATTGTGGAACTGTATTTCAGGTGGATGAGAGTCAATATCATGAAATCTTACAACAAGTTCGTAATGAAGAATTTGAAAAAGAATTAAATGAAAGGCAAAAGAATTCAAATCAAGTTATTCAATCTAAATTAGAAAAAGAATATGAATCTAAATTAAGTCAGAAAACTTTAGAAATCAAAGAGCTTCAGGCAAATAAAGAACAAGAAATCATTTCTTTAAAAGAACAATTAAAGTCAACTGAACAAATTATCAAGAGTGAAACTGAAAAGGCTTATCAAGAACAATTAAATAAGAAAGAGCTTGAAATCAAACAGCTACAATCGGATTTTAATCAAAAACAAAATGATAAAGAACAAGAAGTCATTTCATTAAAAGAAAAGTTAGAAGCAAGTACGCAGTTAACGAAAACTGAAACACAAAAAGAATTTCAAGAGCAGTTAAACAAAAAAGATTTGGAGATATCTAAACTCAATGCCAAATTAGAACAGATTCTTTCACAGAATAAAATCAACGAATCTAAGACTGAACAAGAATATAAATTACAGCTGCAGGCAAAGGAAAATGAAATCCAAGCTTTAAAGAGTAACATTTCAAATAATGAAAAGGTATTAAAGGCAAATCTAGAAAATACTTACCAATCTCAATTAAATGAAAAGAACCTTGAAATCCAGTCTTTAAAACAAGATATGGATAAAGCCAAGGTTGAAAACGAATTGAATGTAAAGAGTATTAAACAAGATCTACAGAATCAAATTGAACAGGATAAAATGAAATATCAGCTTCAAGAAAAGAGTTTGCAGGAAAAATACGATACTTTACTACAGACCAAAGATGAGCAGATTGCCTACTATAAAGATTTCAAATTAAAACAGTCTACTAAAATGATTGGTGAATCTTTAGAACAGCATTGTGAAATAGAATTCAATAAACTTCGTGCAACAGGCTTTCAAAATGCATACTTTGAAAAAGACAATGATGCTCGTACAGGATCTAAGGGTGACTATATCTATCGTGAATTAGATGAGAATGGAATTGAAATCATTTCCATTATGTTTGAAATGAAAAACGAAAATGACAAAACGGCTACAAAACATAAGAATGAAGATTTCTTAAAAGAATTAGATAAAGACCGTAATGAAAAGAATTGTGAATATGCTGTTCTTGTTTCTATGTTAGAGCCAGAAAACGAATTATATAACACGGGTATTGTTGATAAATCGCATCGCTATCAAAAGATGTATGTGATTCGTCCTCAATTCTTTATTCCAATGATTACCATTTTAAGAAATGCCGCTTTCAATTCTATGC
>NZ_DBMEXE010000007.1:0-19561 GCF_056804935.1 Holdemanella sp.
AGTCATTATTCGATTATTCTGGAACCTATGTAATGGTACTATTGTTTTTTGTGCTAGCTATCTTAATGTTTGGTTATGAAAAAATTGTAGGTTTTGAAAGAAAACCTAAAAAAGTAATGAAGAGTGCTCCAATCAAGGAAACACCTGTTTCGATTGATCGTAAAAACTTTATTTTTGAAGATGAAGATACAAATGAATCGAGTTTTCAAATTATTAATGCCGATCCTGTAAAACCTGTACAACCAGATGTTGTGGATGAAGAAAAAGAAATGGATGAGCCTTTGATTATTGGTGATTTAGAACCTAGAAAACCTAGCTTTATGGTGGATGTGGATGATGAACCGAGTCCTGTAGAGACCAAAAAAGAAGTTCCTGTTGTCAATGAGGGTGTTGTAGAAAAGGTTGAACCTAAACATTATGTTGCGGATGAAAATTCGAATTTTAAAAACTATAAGCTTCCAAAACTAAATGTTTTAGAGGATATGGAAAGAAAATCAAGATCCAATGCGAATGTGACTACAGCGAAGGAAAAAGGTGAAAAACTGATTGAGATCTTACATGAATTTGGTGTGGAGGCTAAGCTTGTACAGATTCATATTGGTCCAAGTGTCACAAAGTTTGAAATCAAACCAGAACTTGGTGTTCGTGTGAATAAAATCAGTAACTTACAAAATGATATCAAGATGGGGCTAGCGGCTAAGGATATTCGTATTGAAGCACCGATCCCGGGTAAGGCAAGTGTTGGAATTGAAATTCCAAACGTTGAAAAGACAAGTGTTCAGATGAAGGATTTGATGCGTACAATACCGGATTCTATGAAAGATAAAAAGTTGCTTTTCTGTTTAGGAAAAGACTTAATGGGAAATAATGTCTATGGCGAATTAAATCGTATGCCACACTTATTGATTGCAGGAGCTACGGGTAGTGGTAAATCGGTTTGTGTCAATGCGATTATTTCTTCGATTTTAATGCGAACAAAGCCAGATGAAGTAAAATTAGTTTTGATTGATCCTAAAAAAGTAGAGTTTACTCCATATAATGATGTACCACATTTATTATCTCCAGTGATTACGGATGGTGATCTTGCCAATAAGGCATTAAAGGTCATTGTAGAAATGATGGACCGTCGTTATGACTTGTTTGGTGAATTAGGCGTTCGTAATATTACGGCATATAATGAGTATGTCAAAAATCATGAGGATGATCATTTAAAAGTATTGCCTCGTATTGTGATTATCATTGATGAGTTGGCCGATTTGATGTTGGTGGCAGCTAAAGAAGTTGAAGCAAGTATTCAAAGAATTACACAACTTGCTCGTGCCGCCGGTATTCATTTGATTGTTGCCACACAAAGACCGAGTGTGGATGTCATTACAGGTGTTATTAAGGCAAATATTCCAAGTCGTATTGCGTTTGCGGTATCACAATCTGTCGATTCAAGAACGATTTTGGACCAAGCTGGAGCAGAGCGTTTGCTAGGAAATGGAGATATGTTGTATTTACCAAATGGTGAGACGAGTCCTCGTCGTATCCAGGGTGTCTTTATTAAGGATGAAGAAGTCAATAACATTTGTGCATTTGTGAAATCGCAGGCAAGACCAAAATATGATGATGCCTTTATTCAATTAAAAGATTTACAAAATCAAGGAAATGAAGCGGGAAATGTTACGGCCGATCCTTTGTATGAGGAAGTGAAGCGTTTTGTGATCGCATCTAGAAAGGCAAGTACGTCTTTGATTCAAAGAAAGTTCTCTGTGGGTTATTCTAGAGCGGCAAGATTGATGGATGTTTTAGAGGCAAATGGTATCATTGGTCCTGCAAGAGGAAGTAAGCCTAGAGAAATTTTAGTGCAAAACACTTTAGAAGATGGCATAGATTCTATATAATAGAAGAAGAAAGGAATTTAGTACTATGAATATATTTTTAAAATCAGCAGGAAAACAAGAGGGAACATCTTGTGTTTCAAATATGGTTCAATTGGGAGACTTCTTTTATTTAAGTGGTCAGACTGGACTTGGCGAAAGCATTCAGGAACAGACAATTACAGCTATCAATAAGGTTATTGATGTTTTATCAAACTATGGTTTACAGCTTCACCATGTTGTGAAGTTCACTGTGTATTTAAAGAATATCGAGGATAAAGAAGCATTCTTGAATACATTCAAAAACTTTGTCGATGAACCATTCCCAGCATGTACAATTGTAGAAGTATCGAATTTAGCCGATAATGCCACAGTATGTATTGAGGGCCTTGGCGTGAATACACTTCGTCATGAAGAACAAATGCAACAATCAAGTTGCTCACATGATTGTTCATCATGTGGTGGAGGTTGCCACTAATACACCGGTTAATCCGGTGTATTTTTATTTAGGTAGCGAAAAATTTGTTTTAGCGTTTGTTGGATTCGTTTAGGATGCTCACAATTGAGTTTGGAGCCATCATGAAATGTGATTGTGCAAGTGGACTCAAAGTAAGTGACGTCTTTAATATTGGCATAATTGATCCAGATACAGTCATGTGCTTTTTTCGATTTGTTGGGAAAGTAGATCTCCTTTCTTGAAATGGATACAACAACAGGAATGTATTTTTTTACTTTCATTTGATAGACAAAGGCTTCTTGTCTTCCTTTAAGGGTGGATCCATTTAATAAGCATTTTTCGTTTAGATAATTTTGCGTGCTTAAACTCTTGTAGTATAGCTTTTCATCTTCTTTAACTGTGCAAACAGTACTGGATTTGTATTCGTAGTATAAATAGTTCATACAACTATGATACGATTTCAATGTGAAAAAGACATAAAAAAAAGAAAGTTTCTTAAAAAAACTTTCTATAACCATGAAATTGTATTTTCTGTACCCTTTTTGATTTTTTCAATGTTTGTACGATGTCTGTAAATCACAAGAACTGTCATTAGCCAGCTTGCGACAATAACTGAAATACTTTCCACGTTGAATCCTAGCATCAATGCCGTGATGTATAAGCTGCTTGCGATGGCTGCACACATACTGGCCAAAGATACATATTTAAATAGATATAGGACAACTAGAAACATGCCAAATGGTACAAGTAAGTAGCTTGCGTCTTGAAATAAGAAAATGCTTGTAGAGAATAAGAAGCCAAACATAGTACTAACAGCTTTTCCTCCATGGAATTTTGCGAAGACTGGATAACAATGTCCGATGCAGCAGGCAAGTCCTGTCCAGATACCAGCCACTTTCGATACTTGTGTTGCGATCGCAATCGCAAGAACAACTTTTAATACATCAAACACAATGACAGAAATTCCCGCTTTCTTTCCAAGAACTCTTCCTGCGTTCGTTCCACCTAGATTTCCTGAGCCGTATTGGCGAATGTCTGTATGATAGAAAACTTTACCTATGATCAAAGCGAAGGGTAAAGATCCTAATAAGTAACCTAATAAAATACATAAAATAGTTTTCATCTCTTCCACCTCGGAATTTATTTTAGCAGTTTTGATCTACTTAGTCGAGAATTGTATGGAAAAATTAATAATTTGACATAAATAATGCGGATTTAAAATGTAGATTTAAAAGTGTATATTGGAACTCAAAAAGTGGACATTAAAACCCTTTATAATGAATTTGGGTACAATCAAGTGTTTTGAAGAATGTATACGATTAAATGAGTTCAGATTTAAATTAAGTTGGGATTATTGAACTTGTTAAATGTGAACTAAAATTTAACACCATTTTAATTGGACATGAATAGTGTATATTCAAAGTGTTTTAACAGGAATTTATGTGCACTTTTTTTGATTTGTTGATATAATAAAGATTACGTTGGAAAGTAGGGATAGTATGCCAAAACAACAATATGATGAAAGTAGTATCGTTATTTTAGAAGGTTTGGATGCCGTAAGAAAGCGTCCAGGAATGTATATTGGATCTACCGATTCAAAGGGTCTGCATCATCTAGTATGGGAAATTGTCGATAATGCGATTGATGAAGCTTTAAATGGCTATGGTGATGAAATCACAATTACACTAGAAAAAGATGGCAGTGTTACAGTAGAAGACCACGGGCGTGGAATGCCTGTTGGAAAACATAAATCAGGGGTGAGTACACTTCAAGTTATTTTTACCATTCTGCATGCTGGTGGTAAATTTACAAGTCATGGAGGCTATACAAGTGCTGGAGGATTGCATGGTGTAGGTGCAAGTGTTGTGAACGCTCTTTGTACATGGTGCAAAGTTATGGTACATGATGGAAAAGATGTATGGAGTATGACTTTTGAAGATGGGGGAAGTAAGATTGGAAAACTTGAAAAAGTAGGAAAAACCAATCATACCGGAAGTATTGTTTCCTTTAAACCGGATCCGTCTATTTTTAAATCGGTTCACTTTTCATATTCAACCATTTGTGAAAGAGCCCAAGAAGATGCTTTCTTATTAAAAGGGTTAAAAATGATTGTACGCGATAAGCGAAAAGAAGAAAGAGAAGTCGTTTACCAATATGAAGATGGATTAAAAGCCTTTATTGAAGAAGTGAATCAGGATCATACGCCAATGCATGATCCAATTAGTTTTAGAGGTGAAAGTAACCAGATCATTGTAGAAGGATGTTTCCAATATACAGATGAATATCAAGAGAACATTTTCTCATTCACAAACATGGTTCGTACGCGTGATGGCGGATCTCATGAAACAGGGGCGAAACAAGCTTTTACGAAAGTCTTTAATGAATATGCTCGTAAGAATGGTTTCTTAAAAGAAAAAGATAAAGGATTTGATGGGAATGATGTCAGAGAAGGTTTGACATTAGTTATCAATCTGACAATTCCAGAAGATTATCTACAATTTGAAGGGCAGACCAAAGAAAAGTTAGGTACACCAGAAGCTAAGCCAGCAACAGAAACGGTGGTATCGGAAAACCTTCGTTACTTCTTGGAAGAAAATAAAGAGGTTGCCAATGCTCTAGTACGTAAGATCATCAAGGCAGCTCAAGCTCGTAATGCCGCAAGAAAAGCGCGTGCCGATATTCGTAATGGAAAAGGAAAAAACCGTTCGGAAAGAGTGTTATCTGGAAAGTTGGCATCGGCTCAAAGTAAGGATGCCAGAAGAAAAGAATTATATCTAGTCGAAGGGGATTCTGCGGGTGGTTCTGCAAAACAGGGGCGTGATTCAAAATACCAAGCGATTCTTCCTTTGCGTGGTAAAGTATTGAATACAGAAAAGGCAAGTCTTGAAGCTATCGAAAAGAATGAAGAGTTAAATACCATTATTCATGCCTTAGGTGCTGGTGTAGGTGCAAATTTTACGGCTGAAGATTCAAACTACTATAAAGTCATTATCATGACCGATGCCGATGATGATGGAGCTCACATTCAAAACTTATTATTGACATTCTTCTATCGTTATATGCGTGATTTAATTACGCATGAAATGTTGTATATTGCCTTGCCACCACTATATCGGATTGCCAAGGCGGGTAAAGAATACTATTTATATACAAATGAAGAATTAGATGAGAAAAAAGCCGAATTAAAAAATGGTTACACCATTACACGATATAAAGGTCTTGGTGAAATGAATGCCACTCAGCTTTGGGATACCACAATGAATCCTGAATCAAGAACTTTACTTTGTGTGACTATTGAAAATGCGATGATGGCTGAAAAAAGAGTGACTGAATTAATGGGAGATAAGGCGGAGCTTCGCCGTAACTGGATCGAAGACAATGTTGTATTTACTCTAGAAGATGATTATAAGGAGGTAAATGCGTGAAAGAAAAAGAAGTAAAACATAATGTTTTAAAGAATTCTTTAGAAGATATCATGGCCGATCGTTTCGCCAGATATTCTAAATATATTATTCAAGAGCGTGCTTTACCAGATGCAAGAGATGGCTTAAAGCCAGTACAAAGACGTATTTTATATGCGATGTATGAAGATGGGAATACTTACAACAAGCCATATCATAAATCCGCAAAAACAGTCGGTAACGTCATTGGTAATTATCACCCTCATGGGGATAGCTCTGTATATGATGCGATGGTTCGTATGTCACAAAATTGGAAGATTACTAATCCTTTAATTGACATGCAAGGAAACAATGGATCTATCGATGACGATCCGGCGGCTGCGATGCGTTATACAGAAGCGCGTTTAGCCAAAATCAGTGATTTCTTGTTGCAGGACATTGATAAAGATACAGTGGAATGGGCACCCAACTTTTCCGATGAAAAGATGGAACCCACTGTACTTCCAGCACGCTTTCCTAACTTATTAGTCAATGGTATTACAGGCATTGCGGCTGGATATGCCACAAATATTCCACCTCACAATTTAAATGAGGTGATTCAAGCAAGTATTTATCGTATTTCACACCCCGATTGTTCATTAGAAGAATTGATGCAGTTTGTGAAAGGCCCTGACTTTCCTACAGGCGGCATCGTGATGGGACTTGACGGAATCAAACAAGCCTTTCAAACAGGACGTGGACGTATTTTAATTCGTTCGAAAGTGGAAATTGTACCAACACGTACAATTAAACAAATTGTGATTCATGAGATTCCTTATGAAGTAATCAAGTCGAACTTGGTAAAGAAAATTGATGAGATTCGTTTAAACAAAAAAATCGATGGCATTTTAGATGTGCGTGATGAAAGTGATCGTACGGGATTAAGAATTGTCGTGGATCTTAAAAAAGATAGTAATGATGAACAGATCTTAAACTATTTATATAAAAATACAGATCTTCAAATATCATACAATTACAACGTCATTGCGATTGTGAATAAGGCACCTGTACAAATGTCATTAGCCATGATGTTAGATGCCTTTATCAACCACAGAGAAGATGTAGTGATTCGTAGAAGTAAATATGATTTAGCCTCTAAAAAAGATCGTGCACACATATTAGAAGGCTTGATCAAAGCTGTAAGTGTAATGGATGAGATCATTCGTATCATTCGTAAATCAAAAGATAAGGCCCATGCCAAAAAGAATTTGATTGAACGTTTTGACTTTACAGAAAAACAAGCAGAAGCCATTGTCGTAATGCGCTTATATCGTTTAACAAATACAGATGTTAAAGAATTAAAGGCAGAATTTAAACAACTACAATGCGACATTGCCGAATTAGAGAAGATTATTTCCAACAAAAATGAACTTCATAAAGTCATGGTGGAAGAATTAGAAAAGGTGAATGAAGAATTTAATACACCTCGTCTTTCGGATATTGTACATGAAGTGAAAGAAATCGTAATTGATGAAAAGGCTATGATTTCCAAAGAAGAATGTATGATCACAATTACGCGTGATGGCTATATCAAGCGTGTATCTATGAGAAGCTATAATGCTTCTAGTGAATCCATGACACAACGAAAAGATACAGATTCATTAGTATGTTACGGAGCGAGTCATACATTACAGACATTAGTTTTCTTCACAAACCGTGGTACATATGGATATATTCCGGTTTACCAGATTGAAGAGGCAAAATGGAAAGATTTGGGTGGTCATATCTCAAATTATATTAAGATGGATTCAAGTGAAAAAATTATCGCAGCCTATGTATTGGATTCCTTTAAAACAGGAGTTCATGTCATAAGTGCAAGTCGTCATGGTATGATCAAGCGTACCGAATTAAAAGAATTTGAAGTTTCACGTTCCAATAAAACAATGGCTTGTATGAAGATTGGGGCTATGGACGAAATGATTAGTGTATCTTTATCTTATAAACCAGATGATCAAGTCATTCTAGTAAGTGAACAAGGCTATGGCTTGATGTATCCGGTTGAACAAATTCCGTTGGTTTCAAATAAATCCAAAGGTGTGAAGGCGATGAATCTATCAAAGGATGATTGCGTAGCTTCTATTTGTGTCAGTCAAAATCGTGAGGAACAAGTCTTAATTTCTACGACAACCCTTTCTTTAAAGCGTATGAAACAAACGGAGATTGCGCCATTAAATCGTCCGGCGAAAGGAAATCGTATTTGTAAGTTAGTGAAGTCCAATCCGAATGTGATATTAAATGTACATGTGGTCGATTTAAATACTCCATTTGAAATTTATGCAGAAGATATTATGCGTTTTGAGGCAAAAGAAATCAGTTTGATGAATGCCCAAGCTACATTCTCTTCACCACTAGGCAAGGTAGACAAGTTTGAGTGGGTCTCACCACTTGAAAATGTTACGGATGGTTCTTGGGTCAAACAAGATGATTTTGAACAACCATCTTTATTTGATGAGGAAAAAGCATGAGTAAACAACAAGCTAATTTAGTATGCCTTTTAGTTGCAGCCATTTGGGGTGGCGGTTTTATTGCGACCGATGCAGCTTTGCAGACATTTGATCCTTTTACTGTTTTAATGATTCGATTTATTGGCGCTAGCATCGTTAGTATTATTGTATGTTTAGTCAGTCGTGTAAAGATTTCTAGGGAAGCCTTATTTCGTGGAAGTATTTCAGGTGTTTTAATGTACTTAGCTTTTGCGTTTCAAACCTTCGGCTTATTCTTTACGAATACAGGTCAAAATGCCTTTTTAACAGCTGTCAACGTCGTTCTTGTACCCTATATTGTATGGCTGTTATGGAAAAAGAAACCGAGCAATCATCAACTTGCGGCAAGTGTTGTTTGTCTTGTAGGAATTGCCTGTCTAAGCTTATCTAAAGGGTATTTCTCATTTAGTTTTGGCGATAGTTTATCTTTATCATGTGCCTTTTTCTTTGCGTGTCACATCATATCTTTAGAGTATGCGACAGAAAATTCGAATTCAATTGCGATCAATGCTGTACAAATGAGTGTTGCGGCTATCCTTTCGATTCCACTGGCCTTAAGTTTAGAAACGATACCACAAACAATCACTGCACATGCGTATATGAGTTGTGCTTATATGATCATAGTGGCAACGTTCTTGGCATTTCAACTTCAGACTTTGGCACAAAAATATACAGATGCATCGAGTGCGAGTGTTCTTTTATGTACAGAATCCTTATTTGCGAATGTATTTGGATTCTTATTGTTGCATGAAGAGAAAAGTCCAATTATGATTTTAGGGGGACTTTTGATCTTTGTTTCCATTATTTTAACGGAATATAGTGGTCAATTCATATTGTCAAAACCTCAAAAAGATAGTAGAATAGATGAGTAGATAGTGAGGTTGACTAAAACATGGTTGCATCAATTTTATATACGATAGTGGGAGCCATCATTGGTGGCTTGGTTACTTTCTACTTCACTCGTAAGAAGTTTGAAAAAGAAATTAAAGAAAATCCACCAATTAATGAAAAGATGATTCGTGCAATGTTCTTACAAATGGGACGTAAACCTAGTGAAGCACAGATTCGTCAAATCATGAAATCGGTAAACGCAAACCGTAAATAATGATAAAGTGTCTTATGACACTTTTTTTCTTTTCTTAGGTTGTTTGCGTAATGAAAGTTTTGGTTATATATTAGTAATAAATAAGTTATTGTTTTAGAAGAGGTTTTTATGAAAGATTTTGATTCCAATCGCATCTATCAAACACTAGGCGATGAATTTAAAAACATCTATATTGTGGATTGTGAAGATCAACAAATTCATACTTTTAAGGAAACATTGAAGTTGCCTGGTTTTTCGTCATGTACGAGTTATAACGATGCGATGAATCAATATATTGATGATCGTGTTTACGAAAAGAATCGTGACATGTTACGAATGGCTCTTTCGTTTAACTCTTTATTTTCTAGGTTAGAAAAAACGGAACGTTTTAATATTCATTACCAATCTAAAAATGATTCGGAAGTTCATTTTATGTACTCACACTTTGGGCGTGTAATGGAAGATGGTCGATTAAGTCAAATTATCATTGGTTTTGCGAATGAAGATTTGGATATTCGTAGAAACAATATTGATATGTTTAATAATGCATTGCCTAGTAATGTGGTTAAAAGAAAAGTACTGATTGTCGAAGATAATGAAATCAACCGGGAAATTTTAAAGGAAACTTTAGAAGATGATTATGATGTAATTGAAGCTGTAAATGGAGAAGAAGGATTAAATATCTTATCTCAATACTATAAAGATATATCACTTATCTTATTGGATGTGGTGATGCCTGTTTGTGATGGTTTTGAATTCTTATCACGCCAAAAATCCGATTCCTTGTTGGCAAGTGTTCCTGTTATTGTGACAACTGGAAATAACTCGCAAGAAGATGAATTAAAATGTTTAGGTCTAGGTGCTGTGGATTTTATCACGAAGCCATATAATGCGCGAATTGTGAAGAGTCGAATCGATAGTGTAATCAAACTTAGAGAATCAAGTATGACTTTGGCCGCTATTGAAAAGGATGAATTGACAGGTCTATATACAAGACAAGCCTTTTATCATCACGCAAGAACATTTACACATTTTATGACGGAAGAAAAGTTTAATGTGGTTATCCTAGATGTTGCGGATTTTAAATTGATCAATGGTACATATGGCACAAAGAAAGGAAATGAAGTATTGGTTTACCTTTCAAATGCCTTTAGATATTATGTGAAGAATGGCTTGTTGACGCGTTATGAAGGAGATCAGTTGTTAGGGTTGTTCCACAGTAAAGTTAAGATGGATGTTGAAAGAATCAACAGGAACATAAATAAAATTGCCGAAGAAGCACCAATACCCAATATTCGTATTAAGGTGGGTATTTATGAAGATATAGATACAAGCCTTTCTATTCCTATTATTTGTGACCGTGCATTGATGGCAGAAAAGAGTATTTCCAAAGATTTTAAGACCAATGTGGCCTTTTATACAGATGAAATGAATCAAAATCAGTTAGCGCAAAGACAGATGGAAAATGACTTTAAATCTGCGATTGCGAATAGAGAATTCAAAGTGTATTATCAGCCAAAGTATGATGTGAATACAGAAAACATTGTGGGTGCTGAAGCTTTGGTTCGTTGGCAAAAACCCGATGGTACATTGATTTCACCTGGAGCCTTTATTCCATTGTTTGAAAGTGATGGATTAGTTGTTCATTTGGATGAATATGTATTTGAGAATGTTTGTCAGTTCCAAAAAGAAAGAATGGAAAACAAACTTCCTATGGTTCCTATTTCGGTTAACCTTTCTCGTGCCAGTATTCATTTTAATGATGTTGTGGAGCATTATGTGGATATTGTGAATCAGAAACAAATTCCGTTTGAATGTGTTCCAATTGAATTAACGGAATCTGCGACATTGTATTCAGAGAAGATTCTTGAAATTACAGATCAATTGGTAAAAGCAGGATTCAAACTTCATATGGATGATTTTGGCTCAGGCTATTCTTCACTGACGTCATTAAATGAGTTGAACTTTAGCACTGTAAAATTAGACAAGAGCCTGATTGATTATATAGATCAAGTACGTGGAAAGAAAATTGTGCAACAAGCCATTGATTTAGGTCATGGACTGGATATGAAGGTTGTTGCCGAAGGTGTTGAAAGTAAAGAACAAAAGGATTGTTTAAAAGAAATGCATTGTGATATGATTCAAGGCTTCTATTATTCAAAGCCTTTAAAACAAGAAGATTTTATTGAGAAACTAAGAGCTTGATCAAGCTCTTTTCTTGTTTAAAAGATTATGCCATTAAAAATCATACGTTAAGATATCACAAAATTAAAAGTAGATGCGATTGCGAATACCACAAACCAATGCTTTGAATTCATGTTGTAACATATGTATATAATTAAAGTACTATATTTATTTTTTAATTATTTATCTAACATCTACCAATTTAATTCATCTCATGACTAAAGTCACGAGTGTTTTTAGATTGCTTTATATGTCGCTTTCTTGACAATCATTTTGGTTGTGATAAAAGCTATACTGTAGCCAAGTGATGAAAAAATTGTGCAGAAATTGTTTTTATTATCGATTGAAGTGGATCGATGCATGGTTTAGAAAAGGATACGATTGGTGGATTTAACTCAATGATTGAGTTTGAGAAAAAATATGGGTGGCAATTCTTGTTTCTTGGCACAAATATGAATGCAATCGATGTTGCCCTCAAAAGTGTTCGAACTTGTGGTGTTGTTGATCGGTTATGGAAATTAAAATAGAAAAGCGTAAGTAAGAACCATTATGTGTGGTTCTTTTCTTTATGGGTTAGATTTGTTACAATTATGATTAGTGAGAAAAAGGCTAGAATTATGACAAATAATATAGTAGCAGATATCAATCATATTTTAGATGTGATCGCAATCATCAATCAGGCAACGAGTGAAGAAGAAATACGCAAATGTATTCCTGATTTATTAGAATATCTAGGCATGTGTTCTTTGGCAAGTCATGTCTGCCTGTTTGAGTTGTCGAATGGCTTTAAAAAGACATATGAACGGACCGATTCTGTACCTATATTAGCGATGATAGCCAATGCATTTGGGGATGATATTGAACGTACAAAAAGGTGGGGATGACTGAGCATTTTTCTAAGCCTTTGGCGATGGAAAAAGTAATTGAAGCGATTGGTAATTATTCGAAAAAAATAACTAAAATATAACCAAGTTAAAGATATAATTGAATAAATGAAAGGTAGGTCCTATATGCAGGCAATCATACGATATGAATTGGTCATCAATGAAGCATTGCGTTCTGCGCTTATGTTGGATACACCGGATGAACAGATCGATGAGTTTATTCGTTTTTTTGGAAAACATATTGGATGTGATCGAATTTATATTTTTGAAGATAATAAAAAAGAACATGTGACCGATAATACATATGAATGGTGCCGTCAAGGCATTGAAAGTGAAATTGATTATCTACAAGGCGTTGATATGGATATCATCGATTGGTGGTACAAAGCTTTTGATAAGAAAGAAAATGTGATCATTCGTGATGTTGAAACGATAAAAAATGAGCATGTGTATACATATAATACGTTAAAGATTCAAAATGTTAAGCGTCTTGTGGTATGTCCAATTCGCTATAAAAATGAAATCAGTGGTTTCTTTGGCGTGGACAATCCACCGATTGATGATCATTTGGGTTTAACTACATTCTTAGATATGATCGCAACGTTAGTCATCTCT
Source organism: Holdemanella sp. (assembly GCF_056804935.1). NCBI lineage: Bacteria > Bacillati > Bacillota > Erysipelotrichia > Erysipelotrichales > Erysipelotrichaceae > Holdemanella > Holdemanella sp. The sequence goes on from NZ_DBMEXE010000007.1 coordinate 13,010, forward strand.
TTTTTAAAGATTTGTAATTCACAAAATAAGTCCAAACGTGAGGCAAAATTAAGTGGCTATTCAGCCTTGGGACAAATCTATACTTCTATGCATTATATCAATGTGAAAACCAATCGCTTTCATATTGTGAAAATGGAGCCGCAAATTCTAACGTATTTAGGAAAACATGAAATTTATGATATAGAAGATAATTTTACGGATCATATTTGTAAGATTCATCGAAAATTCTGTCAAGCTGATTATGTAGATCGAGAAGTTGAATTTATGGATCTTGAGACATTAGAAGAAAGACTTCAAGGCAAAAAATCCATAGATAGTGTTTTCTATGGTAAGCTTTCTGGCTGGTGTCGATCCCGTTTTATTCCGGTTGATTATGATGAGGATGGAAGTTTACTCCATGTTCTATATTGTGTGGAGTGTATTGATGATCAAAAGAAGCGAGAAGACAAATTATTATATTTAGCTCAAACAGATACAATGACGGGAATTTCAAATCGTCGTAGTGGAGAGAAGATGATTGAGCGCGTTTTAAACAACAAAGTCAGTGGCATGATGTGTTTAGTGGATTGTGACAAATTTAAATCCATTAATGATACGTATGGGCACATGGCTGGGGATGAGGTCATTGTTGCGATTGCGCATACGCTACAAAAATCGTGTCGTGATAAAGATGTAGTCATGCGTCTTGGTGGAGATGAGTTTGCGTTATTTATTCCAGGTGTTACGGATCGTAAGTGTGCCAATGCTTTCTTTAAACGTTTGTTCGAGAATTTGAAACAAATCCAAATTGAATCTATAAAAGATCATCCGATTATAATAAGTTTAGGCGCTTGCATTTATGATGGAAAAGAAGAATTGACCTTTGATGAATTATACTGCAGAGCCGATATGGCAATGTATCAAAGTAAAAAAGTGGAAGGATACAGCGCAACAATATATAAGAAAAAATAGCCTCTTGATGAACAAAGAGGCTATTGATGTATTCAAAATGTATACATGTGTTAAAAAAGTATAAACAAATTATATTTTTTGTGGTATTATACCCAAAACGGAGGGAAATATATGCAGAAGTACGTAGAAATTAAGCGGGATGGATTGACATTGCGAGGTATGCTTCATGTGCCAGACAATGTAAGTTCTAAAGTGCCTATGGTCATTCTACTTCATGGATTTTGTGATGATCGCAATGAAATAAATTTTGTGCATAATGAGTTATCTCAAAGATTGTGTGATGCTGGTATTGCGAGTGTTCGCTTTGACATGAATGGCAGCGGAGAAAGCGATGGACGCTTTGAAGATATGACTATTTCAAGTGAGATTCTGGATGCGAAAGCCATGTTGAATTATGTGGAATCGTTAGATTTTGTCGATTCTAAAAAGATTGCGTTTCACGGATGTAGTCTAGGAGGATGCGTAGCGAGTATGGTGGCGGGACAATGTAAAGAAAGAGTTCAAGCATTGTCGTTATGGTGTCCTGCACCAGATTTAGTTTACAACTTGAAAAAACATTTGACTTTGTGTGGCCAGGACGTTTCAAACATTGAAAAAGATGGATGTGCGGATGTGGAAGGATTGAAGTTGAGCCTTAAATTTTACCAAGATGCCTGTACACTTGATCCTTATAAAGAGGCTTCATTGTTTGATAAAAATGTTTGTACCATTCATGGAGATCAAGACATTACAGCTTCGTGTGAGTGTAGTTACAAGTATAAAGAAATTTTTAAGGAAAGAGCAAAATGTATTATTGTCAAAGGAGCAGAGCATCGCTTTAAATCATTTGTGTTTAGAGAAGCAAGAATGAAAGGGGCTCTAGACTTTTTGAAGGATGAATTGTTATAGATGAAAGAGAAGGAAATTTGAAATGAATAAAGAAAGAAAACAGCCAACAACCCTATTTGCGGTGGTTTCATTTTTGGCTATTATTGCCGTATTGATCATTATGATCAACTTAGGATGCAATACAACACTATCTGTATTTGCGGGTGTGATCGTTGCGGTTATTACCACAAAACTTTTAAATATTCCATGGAGTGAAGTGGAACAGAATATTATTAAAACAGCGGCTGAATGTATGCCGACATTTTTGATTGTCATTATGGTCGGTATGCTTGTAGGAATCTGGATGGCCGGTGGAACCGTTCCATCATTGATGTATTATGGTATGCAAGTGATTTCACCGAAGATCTTAGTACCTCTAGCCTTTGTCCTTTGTGCCCTAACGAGTGAATTTACAGGAACATCCTTTGGTTCTGTGGCAACTATGGGTCTTGCGATGGTGGGAATTGCCGCAACTACAAGTATTCCCGTACCATTAGTTGTGGGGGCCGTCGTTTCTGGAGCGTGGTTAGGAGATAAGATGTCGCCCTTATCAGATACAACCAATTTAGCGAGTGGTGTAAGTAAAGTACCTTTATATGATCACATTCATTCTATGCAGTATACAACACTTCCTGCAGCTGTAGTCGCTTTGATCTTATTTACAATTGCCGGCTTGTATTATAGTGGTGGAAGTATGGATCTTGCCCAACAAAAATTGATTTTAGACACATTATCTAAACATTTCAATATCAATATTCTATTGATTTTACCTGCCATTCTAGTTATTTTGATTTCTGTATTTAAATTACCTTCCTTATTAGGAATGGGCTTAGCTGTAGTTGTATCTGCTGCTTTTGCGATGGTATTTCAAGGGGTAAACTTTGTTGATTTAATGAACTATGCCTTTAATGGTTTCAGCATTGAAACGGGTGTATCCATTGTTGATCCTATGTTGAATCGTGGTGGTGTACTTTCTATGTCTGAATTATTAGTGACATTTATGGTTGCCAGTGTAATGGGCGCTGTCATAACGTCTACTGGTATTTTGGATGTTTTGGCAAAAAATGTTCTTTTAAAATTTATCAAGAATCGTACAGTATTAGTATTTGTCACTTTAGTATATTGTTATGTCGTGAACTTCTTAACAGCTGGCGGACAAACAGTATCTATCATTGTAACTGAACAAACGTTTGAATCGACTTATGAAGATATGAATATTTCTCGTAAAGTATTATCTAGAACACTCGAAGATTCTGGGACATTATCTGCGCCTATCGTTCCTTGGGGTGTTGCGACAATTTATGTCATGGGCGTACTTGGATGCTCAACAGCTTATATTCCATACGCATGGTTTATCTTTATCGTTCCTATTTTCTCAATGATTTGTGCCATTACTGGGATTGGAATTTGGGATAAAGAAGAAAAGCCAGTTCGAAAATAAATGTTATATTCCTTTACTATCTTTTAGAATTAGTGTATAACTTAGATGTAAATAAAAAAAGGGAGCTTGTAGTACAGGCTGAGAGGAAAGTGTGACTTTCGACCTATAACCTGATTTGGATAATGCCAACGTAGGGAAATACTTTGTCTTTTTAGTGTGAGTATACCTATATTGGTTGCTCACTTTTTTTGGTGGCAAAATGGGAGCACCACTTTTTGTCACGTTAAATAATCATTTGGAAAAGGAGATTTTAAAATGAACACAAATGAAAGTACAGTAAGTACAGGCGCTACATATACCACTCAGATGGATGCTGCGCGTAAGGGAATTATTACGCCAGAAATGAAGATTGTAGCCCAAAAAGAAAAAATGACAGAAGAAGAACTAAGAGAGTTAGTCGCATGTGGTAAGGTCGTAATTCCGGCCAATAAAAACCATAAATCTTTAAATCCTGAAGGTGTGGGAAGTATGTTTCGCACAAAGATTAATGTAAACTTAGGGGTTTCTAGAGATTGTAAAGATTATGATGTCGAAATGGAAAAAGTTATGGCAGCCGTAAATCTTGGTGCAGAATCAATTATGGATTTATCAAGTCATGGAAATACACAACCATTCCGCCAAAAATTAACAGCTGAATGTCCAGCTATGATTGGTACTGTACCTGTATATGATAGTGTGATTCACTACCAAAGAGATTTAAATACATTAACCGCAAAGGATTTCTTAGATGTAGTCGAGTTACATGCCAAAGATGGTGTGGACTTTATGACTTTGCATTGTGGAATCACAAGAAAGACGATTGATCAAATCAAAAAACACAAACGTAAAATGAATATTGTTTCTCGTGGAGGAAGTTTAGTCTTTGCGTGGATGTCTATGACAGGAGAAGAAAATCCATTCTATGAATATTATGATGAAATTTTGAATATCTGTGAAAAATATGATGTGACGATTTCTTTAGGAGATGCTTGTCGTCCTGGATGTTTAGCAGATGCCACAGATGTATGTCAAATCGAAGAATTGGTTCGTTTAGGAGAACTTACAAAACGTGCTTGGGAACATAACGTACAAGTTATTGTGGAAGGACCTGGACATGTTCCATTAGATCAGGTTGCGGCCAATATGCAGGTTCAGCAACAAATCTGTATGGGCGCTCCATTCTATGTGTTAGGCCCATTAGTTACAGATATTGCGCCAGGCTATGATCATATTACAGCGGCTATTGGTGGTGCGGTTGCAGCTATGTCAGGAGCAGCCTTCTTATGTTATGTGACACCGGCAGAACACTTGGCTTTACCAAATGTCGAAGATACAAAACAAGGAATCATTGCTTCTAAGATTGCAGCACATGCGGCTGATATTGCCAAAGGTGTTAAAGGAGCACGAGATATCGATGACAAGATGGCTGACGCAAGAAAGAATCTAGATTGGGATGCACAATTTGAGTGTGCGCTAGATCCAGAAACCGCAAAAGCAATTCGTCAATCTCGTATGCCAGAAGATGATCATAGTGATACTTGTAGTATGTGTGGTAAATTTTGTGCTGTAAGAAGTATGAATAAAGCTCTATCTGGGGAGAATATTGATATTTTATAATTGTATTGTTTTACATCGTTTATATTTTTTAACAATTATTTGCAGAAATTAGTTGATGTTGTGTGTTGTTTATAAAAGTATGATATATTAAGTGTGTAACGTTTAAATGTTATATTCTCTCATAGCATATGTTACTAAATTGGGCTTAGTGAGTATGTTATAATTAAATGTATTGAGAAGGGGTTATTTATGAGTGAGTCAGTTTTAAATTTTCTTGAAGAAAAGAATCTTCCTGAAGTCACAAAAAAGAAACATACATATTTGATGATGGATGGACACGACCAAGAAGATATTTACGTATTAAAAGATGGTGTTGTGAAAGTGAGTATTGTTTTATGTGATGGGCGTGAATTCAATATCACTTATTTAAAAGGTCTGGATATGATTTCTTTGTTGAAAGATGAAATCAATAAAATGACTACGGCATCATTTCATGCTCGTATCGAAAGTGATACGGCAACTTTCTATCGAATCAACAGAAAATTGTTTGAACAATATGTGAAAGAAAATGAAGAATTACAGGTATATATAGATTCGTATTATCGTAAAAAGATGACCGAAGCTATTTATCGCCAGCAACTCATGACAATGAATGGGAAAAATGGAGCTGTGTGTGCATTTATCTATCATTTGATTCCATTATTTGGTAGACAAGTTAAAAAAGGTGTATTTATTGATCTGCAAATCACGAACGATGATATTGCCAATTTCTGTGGGGTATCCACAAGAAACAGTGTCAATCGTATCTTGCGTGGGTTAAGAGAAGAAAACGTTATTACGATGGTATATCATAAAATCTTAATTTTAGATGTAGATTATTTAAAGCGCTATGTACAGTAAAAGGAGCTAATTTAGCTCCTTTTGTTGTTTAATAATGTCATGTACATCAACAATTGTTTTCTTGATTTTACACCAAGCTTACTATAAATATTACGATTGTGATACTTTAATGTATTGTCTGTAATATTTAATGTTTCTAGAATATCCTTACTTGAATATCCCTTCACATAAAGATTTAAGATCTCTTTTTCTTTGCGTGTCAGTGTCGCAAGACATTCAAGGAAACGTTTATATTCTTCTTCATCTACATCGGCTTCACGTTTTTTTGCCAGACGCTCAACTTCCACCTTTGCCTTATCATATTCTCTTTGAATGAGTTCATGTTCATTTTCAATTTGTTCAAGCTTCTTGCAATTTTCCTGCATCTCAAGTTCTAAACTTAACATCTTGTTTTCGACTTCATAGTCTTGGACCGATAGAAAATCTAATAAGTCATCAATTTCCTGAACGGAATAACGCGTTTGGTTCTTTTTGTCTTTTCGTAGTTGTTCAAGTCCTTTTAAGATAGGTGTTAGATATCTTTGACTAAAGTAAGAACAACCCAGTAATACAAATAATAAGAGTATGATGGTAAAGAAGAAGAGTTCTACATTACTTTTCGCGATAGCTCGATTGTAGTCGGAATCCAAAATCATCACGAATGTTGAGTAAGTTTGATTCTTTGAGATCGGTACGCGACTTTTAAAACCAATATAGCTACGATCTTCACCAATGATTTTTAATAGGCCATTACTCATTTGTTTGACTTCAAGACTGCCTTTTGGCAAGTAATAAAATCCGTTTCGACTTCCAGTACTAAAGCCTTCTTTTGTGAGAATTTTTTCATCTTCTGGGACCAATAGACAAGTTAAATGATT